>QQUO01000217.1 GCA_008501575.1 Pseudomonadota bacterium | reverse complement strand
GCGGACAGATAATCGGCTTCTTCCGGGGTTTGGGTGTGGGCTTTTTGGGTTAAAATAACATCCATGCTGTGAATCACTTTGGGGGAACGATCCTGATAAGAAAATGACACACCCAAAATGACCATGGCCAATAACAAGACCGCCAAGGTGAAGGTCAGCACATTCTTGTCTTTAACAGTAATGCGACGTTCATTCATAACATCTTTTCAAGTGTGTCAATTAAATCGCCGGCAATGTCTAAATCATACAATTCGTCCAATTCACGGATACAGGTTGGACTGGTGACATTGATTTCGGTGAGATAGTCACCGATGACATCAATTCCGGCAAACACAATCCCCATGGATTTAAGCACAGGCCCGACCGCCTCACAAATGGCCCAGTCGCGTTGACTGAGCTCGACACCTTTACCGGTACCTCCTTTGGCCAGGTTGCCACGAAAGTCTTGGTCTGACGGAATGCGGGCCAGGGCATAGGGCACGGCTTCGCCATTAATCAGTAAAATACGCTTATCACCCGCGCTTATTTCAGGGATGAATTTTTGCACAATGGTGGTTTGGGTGCCGTTTTGTGTCACTGTTTCCAAAATGACGTTCAAATTTTTATCATTTTTTGATGTTTTGAATATTGATTGACCACCCATGCCATCCATGGGTTTGATAATAACCTGGTCTAAATCATGCACCGCTTGGCGCAATAATTCCGGGTTACGACTGATGCGATTGGCGGGGGTAAAGTCAGTGAAAAATTCGGTAAAAAACTTCTCATTGGCGTCCCGCAAAGCCTGTGGTTTATTAAACACCAACACCCCTTGAATTTCGGCCAGTTCCAGAATATAGGTATCCATGATGTATTCCATGTCAAACGGTGGATCCTTGCGCATGGCGATACAATCGAAGTCAGTGAGTGGGGATGTTGTTATTGGCCCTAAAGAGAAATAATTGTGTGCTTGGTCTTGGACCTTTATCACCTGGTTCAAGGCAGCCGGTTGCCCACCGGAGGTGAACAATCCGTCGGGGCGAATATAGTGTAATTGATGGCCTCGATTTTGGGCTGCTAACAGCATCGCAAAAGAAGAGTCTTTTTTTGGATTAATGGATTCAATGGGATCCATAACTACGGCTAATTTCATTTTTTATCGAGTTAATAAATTGTTAATTGTTTCGAATTATAATATGCTTACGATGAGATTTTACCGCACCGGGAAGAATCTTATTAGGTTTATAGTTAAATCAACGATGAAAAAATCGTTGTGAACGGTTTGCGCCATGAATAATAATTGTCACAGTGGTTCTTTTTTATTACAAAATATCAACCAGCATGTGAAAATGTAAGCTAAATCGGCTTTTTTGGAAAAATTGTTTTGTATTCATCAAAAAAATCGGTTATTTTCTTGAGAATGACATACTTAGACGGTTTAGTTAATAATAATTGTAAGATGTTAAAATGTGAAAAATGTTGCTAATGAGTTTGGAGAGATTATGAATTTAGAAGGTCTAAAAGTGATGGTTATTGATGACAGTAAAACCATCCGTAGAACCGCCGAAACACTCTTAAAAAAAGAAGGTTGTGACGTCATTAGTGTTGATAATGGTTATGAAGCCCTGTCGCAGATTGCAGATTTAAACCCCGACATCATTTTTGTTGACATTATGATGCCGCGGTTGGATGGCTATAAAACATGTGCACTGATAAAAATGAACAGTGAGCACAAGTCAACGCCGGTTATTATGCTGTCCAGTAAAGATGGTTTGTTTGATAAGGCCAAAGGTCGTGTGGTCGGTGCCGAAGAGTATTTGACCAAACCTTTTACCAAGGAAGAATTAATTGAAGCCATCGAAAACCATGTGAAACAGGATTAATCATCTATGAGTAAACAAATCATTAAACCGTTTGAGTTATTACTGCAATATGAGCATCGCAGTTTAGCCCATGCCTTAAGTGGCACAACGGATGAGGGTGATCGGGGCGATTGGTCCGGCATCGGTTTTCGGATCGGTGACTTTCATCTGGTGGCTGAGGTGGATGATGTCAATGAGGTGGTCATTTTACCTGAGGTAATTCGTATTCCCGGGATTGATAATTGGGTATTGGGCTTGGTTAATATTCGCAGTAATTTAATTCCAGCCATTGATTTAAAATCTTTTTTGACCGGTGAATCTGCCAAGATTACCAAACACAGTCGTATGATGGTCATTAATCAACCCGGTGGTCAGGCCGGCTTGGTGGTTGATGAGGTGTTTGGTCAGCGGCACTTTAATATCAGTGATCGACAGGATGTCGAAGGTGATAACGATGCTCGGGTGTATTTATATTGTGATAAGTATTTTAATCACGATGGGGTAATTTGGAATATGTTTGAAATTGAGCGATTGGTTTCGGACATTAAATTCCAAAATGCCGCCGTTTAGTTTAATAGAGGTAGTGATAGTATGAGCAGTACAACTGTAGATATGGACCAACGAACACGTACCCTGCCATTATGGCAATTAATGGTGTTGGTTATTTTAGTCATGGCCTTCTTTGGTCATTCCGTGTGGTTGGCTTCGGTTGAATCAAACCGTGCTGAACAAATTCAAGAAGTTGACAAAATCAATATTAAAGCCCAGCAATTATCACAATATGCGCAACGGGCCAGTGGTGGTGATATTGATGCTTTTGATACCTTAATTAATGAACGGCGTATCATCAATGATACGGTGAACTCTTTAAGTAGTGGCGGCCCCAGCTATCCGGCATTACCGGTTGCAGTCAATCCGCAGTTCAGTGCATTAAGAGAAAATTGGCAAAGCATCAACACCAATTCCCTGGTGATTATTGAACAAAGGGACCGCATTGTTGAGCTGGCCGATATATCGGATAAGTTTGCCTCTGAAATTCCAATTTTGCAAGCCAGTTCCGATGCCGTTGTTAAACGTTTGGTGACCATCAACGGTGATCGTGATTTAATTTATCTGGCTTCACAGCAATTGGTACTGGCCGATCGAATGTTGCGTCGCATGAGTGAAATTTTAAAAGGCGGTGCCGCGTCCATTCAGGCTGCTGATAGCTTGGATCGTGATGCCAAGCGTTTTCAGGAAGTGCTGAATATCATGTTTAACGGTTCTGATGACATTGATGCCATTTCTGATGACCGGGCCATTGAGGCTTTGGGTGAAGTGTATAGTGCCTTTGACAGTGTTCAGGAAGACATTACCTCGGTGTTAGGCGCGATGGAGTTGTTTGATGCGCAAACAGCGGCCTCGGACATTGAAATCGATGTTGAAATATTTGTTGAAAATGCTGAGCAATTACGAAACGGCCTGGGTGGTATTAAACAAACCGTACCATCTGAGTTAATTGGCTGGGTGATTGCCGGTTTATCCTTTTTATGGTTACTGTGGATTTTCCGCACTTTATCCAGAAACGACCGTGTGCGAGCAGTGGTCGCTCAAGAACAGAATGAAAGAAACCAACAAGCGATTTTACGCTTACTTGATGAAATGGGTTCCTTGGCAGATGGTGACTTAACAGTTAATGCCACGGTGTCAGAAGACATTACCGGCGCCATTGCTGACTCGGTTAACTTCGCCATTGAAGCCTTACGGTCATTGGTTAAAACCATTAATGATGCATCTGTGGGTGTAACCTCGGCGGCGCAAGAGGCGCAAGCAACTGCGATGCACTTAGCAGAAGCATCTGAACATCAAGCCACTCAGATTACCAATGCCTCAGCAGCCATTAATGAAATTGCGGTGTCCATTGACGAAGTGTCTAAAAACTCTTTGGAATCGGCAGATGTGGCGCAACGCTCGGTACTGATTGCCCATAACGGTGCTGAAGTGGTGCGCGACACCATTAAGGGGATGAATAATATTCGGACTCAGATTCAGGATACGTCAAAACGGATTAAACGACTGGGTGAAAGCTCCCAGGAGATTGGAAATATTGTAGAACTGATTAATGACATTGCTGAGCAAACCAATATTTTGGCCCTAAATGCCGCCATTCAAGCCGCTTCATCCGGTGAATCAGGTCGTGGTTTTGCGGTGGTTGCCGATGAGGTACAGCAATTGGCAGAGCGGGCATCCAGTGCAACCAGACAAATTGAGGGTATTGTAAAAACCATTCAGACCGATACCAACGAAGCGGTTAAATCGATGGAACAGACCACCACCGAAGTGGTGGGTGGTGCGCGCAAAGCAGAGGATGCCGGTGAAGCACTGACAGAAATTGAAACTGTATCCAATGATTTGGCGGAATTGATTCAGAATATTTCTGAAGCCGCTCGCCAGCAGTCGGTGGCCGCGACCAATATTTCCGGTACCATGAACGTGATTCAAGAAATCACCACACAAACATCAGCCGGTACTCAACAAACCGCTGAGTCGATTGGTAATCTGGTGGAATTGGCAACCGAATTAAGAAAGTCAGTTGAAGACTTTAAATTACCTGAAGATGAGTTTTATTAAGAATATTGACACTCAATTGAAATGTACAAAATGTATAAACAGCAACCGTTTGTTCAGATATCGCCACTGACCGAAGCCGAGTATCAGCGTTGGGCCGGCTTATTGGCTGAGCGTTTGGGCATTATTGTGCCTAAAGAACGTAAGATGTTTTTACAATCTAAAATTTGGTCTCGGATGCGTGAAATTGGTTATCAGCGTTACGATAAATATTGGGAGTTTATTAATTCAGGCATTGAAGGTAATTTGGAATGGTCACAACTGGTGGATCGGCTGACTGTTCATGAGACCTCTTTTTTTAGACACCAGCCTTCATTTGATTTGGTGGCAGAAGATATACATGCCCATCTTGATGCCACTGACGAAGTCTTAAAATATAAAATGTGGTCAGTCAGTTGTGCCACTGGCGAAGAGGCTTATTCCCTGGCTTTGGTGGCGCATCATATTTGTCAACAAACCGACAAGACATGTTATTACGGTGTTACCGCCACCGATGTCAGTAGTCCGGCGATTGCCTTAGCGAAACAAGGTATTTTCGGCGTTGATAAAAAGCCACAAATTAATTCGATGTATCATTCTTATTTAGATGACTTAAATAATGAGATGTTTACTTTGTCATCAAAAATAAAACGCCGTATGGCATTTGGGGTGTTTAATTTATTGGATGTTAAACGACCATCACAAGTTAAATACGACTTGATTTATTGTCAGCATGTTCTGATGTATTTTGAACGCAGTGTTCGACGTCAAATATTAGACGGATTGGTCACCCATTTAAACACCGGTGGCTTATTAATTTTGGGACAAACTGAAATCAATGCGTGGTCTCATCCGGCCATGCAGCGGGTAGAAAAAGGGCGAACTTTGGCATTTAGGCTTAAATAATATGAGTAATAAAGACAACATAGATTTCTCAACATTAACCTGGGTTAAATCAGAACTCGATGAAACCCTGAATCGCGCCAAAGAAGCGTTGATGACCTATATTGAAGAACCTGAGGACAGTAACCAACTGCAATTTTGTATCACCTATTTGCACCAAATTCAAGGTACCTTGAAAATGGTCGAACTGTACGGTGCAGCCATGGTGGCCGAAGAAATGGAAGCGGTGGCCAAAGCGCTGTTGGATGACAGTATTGATGACACAGATGCCGCTTTTGATGTGTTATTGCGCAGTATTTTACAGTTACCTGATTATCTGGAGCGGATTGAATTAGGCCATAAGGACGTTCCCATTGTGTTGCTACCCTTAGTGAATGACTTACGTGCGGTACGCAGCCAGCGTTTACTGTCTGAAAGTGCTTTATTTAATCCCGATTTGAACTTAGGTGTTCCTGAACAAATTCAAAACCAGGACATTGCCTTACAAGGAAATCAATTAACCACGGCATTGATGAAATTGCGTTCTGCCTATCAAATGGCCTTATTAAAATGGATTAAACATCAACATACCGAACAAGCCTTTGATCAATTACAGCAAATTTTATCGAAGTTACGGATGGTGTTGCCACAAACAGACTATAAACAATTATTCTGGGTCTATAGTGGCTTGTTACAAGGTTTGGCGGATGGCCGGGTAAAGGACAGCATTTCAATCAAATCTTTGGCGGCCAAAGTTGATTTATTTATAAGAGACATCGCACAAAAAGACAGTCATGTTCGCTCCAATGGTCGTGCTTTAACCCGAAATTTTTTATATTACATTGCCTTGGGAGAACCCGGTTCAGACAAGGTGGATGACATTAAAAACTATTTCAATTTAGATCAATTTATTCCTGATGAAACTGAAATTAAACATGCTCAAGGCAGTTTGTCAGGTAAAAATAAAGAGCTGTTACAAACCGTTTCATCGGCCATTAAAGATGACATCTTAGTGGTGCAGGAGTCTCTGGACTTATTTATCCGTAATAAATCGGCCAAAGTGGATGAACTGTCTCCTTTGTTAGGTAATTTACAGAAAATTGCCGATACCTTGGGTATTTTGGGTTTAGGGGTGGCCCGAGATGAAGTGCTGACCCATCAAAGTGAATTGAATCAATTTATTACCGACAATGAACGGCCCAAAGATTCGGTGCTGTTGGATGTGGCGCAAACCTTGTTAAGAATCGAGTCAGATTTAGGCGATCATATTCAATCCTTGGGAATTACCACCGTCGGTGAAGATGACCAAGATCACATGATTCCACGTTCAGAGCAAAGAGAAATTGTAAAACAATTGGCAAAAGAGTCGATTGTCAATTTGCAACAAGTCAAGGCAAACTTTGTGGCCTTTATTGAAGCGCCATGGGATAAGCACCAAGTGGAAGATAATCCCATGCTGCTAAAACAAATTGCCGGGGCCTTAAATATTTTGGATTTAAAGCGTGCCGGAGAGCATATTCAGCAGATTATTGGCTATGTTGACTATGAAATTTTAACCAAAGCGGCCAAACCGTCCGCCTCTGAATTGGAACAATTGGCCACAGTGGTGTCTTCGATAGAATACTACTTGGAAAATCTTGATCAAGGAAATCAAATCCGTGAAAACTTACTTAATGAAGTAAGCCGTCAAATCGAACTGCTACAACAACAAGTCAGTAAAGATGATCGGGCCGTTGAAACCATTGCAGAAACCGATCGCACTGAACATGAGAAAGAAGCACAATTAACTGAAGAGAGCGATGCCCAAGAGCAGACTGTTGAGGAAAATGCTGCTGGTTCCCCGGCATCCGGTGCAGATAAGCTAAAAGCCGATGCATTGGAAATGGGTGCCGAGCGGGTGACTTTTGGTGAAGATGCCGATGACTTTATAAAAGAAGTGTTTATTGAAGAGTTTGAAGAAGAACTGCCGCACTTACAAACACAACACCAAGCCTGGCAACAAGATCCGAGTCAAAATGAGCAAAACCTCACCGAGGTTAGGCGTATTTTTCACACCCTCAAAGGCAGTGGCCGTTTGGTTGGTGCCGAAGTTATTGGTGAATTCGGCTGGAAGTTAGAAAATATGTGTAACCGGGCACTGGATGGTGCCATTGGTTACAGTGATAATTTTAAAACGGTTTTATCTTCGGGAATTGGCCTGGCCGAAGAGTTGTTACATGCTTTGAAAGCGCGTGGCCCAGTGCCTTCATCTTATCCGGTGGTGTTACAAAATGCCGACAATGTGGCTGACGGCAGTGAGCACTTGATTTCATTGGATGATGTGACACCGACAGCGGACATAACCAGCGAGGATGATGCCGTGGCTGAGGCATTTGCTGATGAAAGTGTTGCAGAAGAAACAGCAACAGAAGCAGAAGCTGTGCCTGATTTGGATGATGCGGTTGAAGAACTGGATGAAATAACTGGGTCGATGGATTTAGAAGATATGGATGACATTGGTGACATCGATGACATCGATGACATCGATAAGCCCATTGAGTATGAACCGCCGACCGAAGAATTGCGACAGGCGGCATCAGCTGCTAACCAAGACTCGTCGTTGTTCGAAGATACGGACGAAAGCACGTTACAACAAGACGACAAGATTGAACTATCCTGGGAAGGGGATGATGTCAGCGAAACTGAGGATGACAGCTTTGATTTTGCTGATGAGGAAGATTTAGAAGCCGAATTGGCATCCTTGGACGATGATTTTGAGGCTGAATTAGATGATACTGAGCCGGCTATGGCATCAGAATCACCGGAAGATCAAGACTCAGCTGATGAAGATGATGCCGTGGCACTTGATGCGGACGGTGAAGAAGAATCAGTGGAAGACTGGGAACACGATACAGCGTTTATTCAAATTCTGCAAAAAGAAGTTGGTGCTCATTTAGATGATATGGCTGCGCAATTAAATCATTATCGCGATGATTCGAATGAGGTCGTTAATGATGATTTCGTGCGTACAGTGCATACTTTGAATGGCGCGGCCAGTATGGCCAATGTTAAAGCCATCACTGATATGACCACACCACTTGAGAAATTATCTTTACATCTACACGATAGTAACCAGCAATTTAATCAACAGGACATTGAAAAAATTGAAGCCTTGATTCAGCATACCAAAGGTCAATTAGCGTCTTTAGGCAATGGTGAAATGCCAAATGATGATGTCATCAGTGTTTATTTTAAAGATCGGGTGGCGGGTCTGAGTGATGATGTGCTAGAAACTGCTGCCGAAGATGTGTTATTAGAAGAAGCATTGTCGGATGAAGCGGCGGCAGATGAATTTGAATTAGAAACAGACGATTTTGAGTTTGCTGAAACTGAGCTTGAAGAAGTTGAACTTGCTGAATTTGAAACCGATGAAGTTGAAACTGATGAATTTGAAACCGATGAAGTTGAAACTGATGAAGTTGAAACTGATGAAGTTGAAACTGATGAAGTTGAAACTGATGAAGCTAAAGCCGATGAAGCTGAAACTGCTGAAGCTGAAGCCGGCGAAGTTGAAACTGATGAAGCTGAAACCGACGAAGTTGAAACCGACGAAGTTGAAACTGCTGAAGTTGAAACAGACGAAGTTGAAACAGACGAAGTTGAAACCGATGAAGTTGAAACAGACGAAGTTGAAACTGCTGAAGTTGAAACAGACGAAGTTGAAGCCGACGAAGTTGAAGCCGACGAAGTTGAAACAGATGAAGCTGAAACAGACGAAGTTGA
>QQUO01000325.1 GCA_008501575.1 Pseudomonadota bacterium | reverse complement strand
GGAAGGGCTAAAATTGTGCAGCAAGTACAAAAGCGAATACAGCAAAAGGGATTTGATTATAAAACCAGAGATTATATTATTAATCGGTTATTGATGTGAAAGAAAGGCTAAATATATCTATTATTATCCCGGCTAAGAATGAAGCAGAAAGCCTAGTGAGTTTATTGCCTGCGATACAGAAACTTATTGCTGATGCTGAAATTATTGTGGTCAATGATGGCTCAACGGATAAAACCCAACAGGTATCTGAAAAATCCGGAGTAAATGTCGTTAATCATCCCTATAGTCGCGGTAATGGTGCAGCCATTAAATCCGGTGCGCGCGCAGCTTCCGGTGATATCTTTGTTTTTATGGATGCCGATGGGCAACATCGACCGGAAGATATTCAAGGCTTACTTAATCGTTATAATGAAGGCTATGATATGATTGTCGGTGCCCGAGGTAGTGAATCCCAAGCTTCCAAAGCCCGTTTATTTGGCAATGGCCTTTATAACCGCATAGCAAGTTATATGACCGGGCAGAAAATTGTTGATCTAACTTCCGGTTTTAGAGTAGTAAACGCGAAAAAATTTAAACAGTTTTTATATCTTTTACCTAATGGTTTTTCCTATCCAACAACTATAACCATGGCTTTTTTTCGAGCCGGTTACAGTGTGGCGTATGAACCTATTGTGGCACCGGAGCGAATTGGTAAAAGCCATATTAATATCCTGAAAGACGGTATGCGGTTCTTTTTGATTATCTTTAAGATTGGGACTTTATATTCGCCGATGAAGTTATTCTTTCCGGCGAGTTTGGTGTTTTTCTTAACCGGTCTTATCTATTATATTTATACCTTTTTTACCGATGGGCGTTTTACTAATATGGGTGTTTTGCTATTTAGCACCTCGGTTCTAGTTTTCTTACTGGGCCTAATCTCTGAACAAATTACGGCATTGTTCTATCAGACCAGATCGAGAAGTGACGATAGGGTTGACTGAGTCGTGATGCCATCAAGTAAATAATAGTTTCTGCAAGGATTGAAAGTAAGCGTATCAGCGCAATTATTATTAAGGCCTCATATTCCGCCATTTTGGGTGTGCATAACAGGATAAAAACAACTTCTCGGACGCCGGTTCCACCCGGCGCACCTGGTATTACATAACCTGCCAGCCAGGATGCCGAAAAACAAGCTGTGATAAATAGATAAGGCTGTGACTCAAAACCAAGGGCAAAGATAAGTAAATAGGTTATTAAGCCCATTCCTGAGAAGTAAGCAAAATAGCTTATTAAAGTGGTTAAAAAGCCAGTATTTATTAATATTTTAGCGACAAATATAGCACCAATTACTTCAATCAAAAATAGGACCCAAAAGGGCATAGGTAGCCAATTTGTTAGCCAGGTTATCTCACCAGGCCAAATAAATAAAAATTGACTCACTAAAAAAGCCCCGATAATTAGAATTATAGTTTCATGTAGGGCAGCCATACCAAGTTGCTTATGGGTGAAGTTTTTATTTTTTGTTTGCTGATGCCGGTACATAAAGTGAAAAATATTACCTGGTAAATATTTCATGATTTGGCTTTTAAAATAAATTTTAGCGCATCGCTGAGGTTCTTTAAATTTGAGTAAAACCAACCAGGCAAATACAAGCGCCATCATAAGCATAATATAAATTAAGTTTGATACTATAAATGTACCTACAAAAAGTGGTTTATGTTTAACTTCAAGTGCTTTTAGCGCTGTGATATTTTCTTGGATAACATGGTAAATAAAATAACAAGCCAGTAAAAAAATGACCAACCTAAAGATACCAAGTAACCATTTTTGCCAAAGTTTATATTTCATGAAGACTTGGGTTTGGCTAAAATCATGGTCCAGGGTAGAGGCTTATTGACTGTCACAACATCCAGCTCCTGATTTACAAAACTGATAAATCCACGGGTGCTCCAATGATTACGATGATCAGGAGTATTGCCCCAATCTTTCATGTACTTGCCGCGCATAAAGTTAAGAACACGCCATAAAGGTTCTCTGGGTACACTAAATAGATAATAATTAGCATTTAATGCTGCCATTTTTTGTAGCGCTAAATGCGGATTTTCTAAATGTTCAAGTACTTCACAGCAAACCACTAAATCAGCGAGTTCTTCTTTACCAATGTCGTAAATACTTTTTACATAAAGTTTTGTATCTTGCTTTAATTTATTGCTGTTAGCAATTTTCACATCAGGCGCGTCAATATCTAAGCCTTTTACCATGGCTTCCGGAAACAGTCGTTCTAAATGTTGATTGACATGGCCTTGTCCGCATCCACATTCGGTGATGCGATTAATGGCAGATGGAATTTGTTGGGTTAAGTTAGAAATACTGTTCATGAAGCCATCGAGCATTTTCTGTGCAATGGGATTGGGCGAATCGTATTTTTCATGGTGGGGCTGTTGATTATTATTAGGCATATTAACGGCAAAAATTGTCAGTTAGCTTTATTTTATAGGGTTATACTCATGATTTGGTGCCGAAATGGTAAGAAAGTACTGATTATTGCGTCTATTTATTTACAGACCAGTTCAGCCAACTGACAATTAAGTCTATTATATTATATATCTTATAGCGGGCACTATTATGTTTACCAATAAAAACCGTGGGTTTACACTGATTGAATTGATGATTGTTATCGCCATTATCGCTATTTTAATGGCCTATGCCATTCCTGCTTATCGAGATTATACGGTTCGGGCGAAAACCGGTGAAGGTATCAGTATGACCAGTTCCCTTAAATCGTCAATATCAGAAATTTGGATTAACACCAGCTTGCTAACAGGCGTTGATAGTGGCACTAACGGTATCGGTGCAGCAACCAATTATGTTGGTACCAATGTCAGCCAAATTGAAGTTAGTGATGGCGTTATTGAAGTTACATTTAATAATGATCCTACCTTGGTAGGCCAAACTCTAACAATGAGGCCTTTATTGCCTGGTTCAGCCGGAAATACAGGTAGCAGTTTAATCTGGCAATGCACATCTTCATTGGATAATAGATATCTGCCCACCCAATGCCGAACACCTTAATGAATTCATTTTTTACATAATCAAACCCCAACCTCCGGCACATGCATTATTAATGCGTCTCTTGTTATAATCATTGTTTATATTTTATAAACGGAAAAGCATGAATAATCAAATCCCTGATTCAGATAAGGTGGTGCATGATGAGGTGCCGGCGGATTATGACGCTCAGTATGACGAGACCCGTTATAAGAAAAGCCGGAAACTGACTTTGCGGAAATCCTGGCGTTGGTGGGGTGTTGGGCTGGCTTTGTTTTTGGCTTTGCAGGTTTTGTTGGGTTTTTATTTTGACCGTGAGCCGGAATTATTTGATGTTCAGGTCAATGCGGAAAAGTATGCCAAGGCTCATCAGTGGCGTGATGTTACCGGCGTGACATCGGGTGCGGCATTTTTGGAAATCACGGATATTCTGCTGAATAAACCCGGTGGTTATATGTCGAATGACGTGCTACCACCGTTTGTACTGATGGATAATATGCCGAGTTGGGAATTCGGGGTGGTGATTCAGGTGCGTGATTTTGTTCGGGTAATGCGTAATGACATCAGTCGTTCACAAAGTCAGTCGGAAGAAGATGCTGATTTGGCTGATTCTGATCCGAAGTTTCATAATGACCATGATAAATGGATTTGGCCTGCCACTGAAGGCCGTTATAAATCAGGGCGGGTGTTTTTCTTAAAATACATGAACCGTCTGGCCGGGTCAAAACAGCCACCGGCTGAGTTCTATGCCCGCACGGATAATCTGGTGGTGTGGCTGAATCTGGTGGAAAAGCGTTTGGGGAGTTTGTCTAAACGGTTATCTGCCAGTGTCGGTGAAGACCGGATTAACACCAACAGCGGCGGTGATGCCACCGCAGAATCAGCGACCTATCAGCCCAGTGAGCTGCAGGTAAAAACGCCTTGGATGCAGATTGATAATAATTTCTATGAAGCCCGCGGTTCGACCTGGGCCTTAATTCATTTACTGAAAGCCATTGAGGTGGATTTTAAAGCCGTGTTGGAAAAGAAAAATGCACTGGTGTCTTTACGACAGATTATCCGTGAATTAGAAGCCACCCAGGACAGTATCTGGACACCGATGATTCTCAATGGCTCGGGTTTTGGTTTCTTCGCCAACCATTCGTTGGTTATGGCGTCGTATATTTCCAGGGCGAATGCCGGAGTGATTGATTTACGGCAGTTGTTGGAGGATGGGTGATTTTTGAAAAGCTTCGCTTTTGTTTGCTGGCACAAACTGGGTTATCGGGTCACCAAAAGTAGAGCCACTGAGGGCAGCCCGATAACGACGCGGTTTTTAATTGTAGGCAATCATTCGCGGCCACTTCCGCGTCCTGCTAGCGTGGCACACCTCCATCCCTGGAGGCGACATGCTCGGGCTTGACCCGGGCATCCATCCTAAAGTTTAGTAAAAGGTTCATTGAGCTGTTGTTTTAAACGTCTGCTATAATTTCATGTAAGACTTTATGGAATATGATTATGGAAAATCTGGCGGTTTATATTTTGGCTTCTAAAAAGAATGGCACTTTGTATATTGGATCTACAAGAAATTTGGTCAAAAGGATTCATGAACATAGAAGTGAGTTTTTAGAAGGGTTTAGCAAAAAATACGGTGTTAAAAAACTTGTTTATTTTGAGCAATACGATTTGCTGACTGATGCAGGTGCAAGGGAGAAGCAGTTGAAAAAGTGGCTTCGTGAATGGAAAATTGCCTTAATTGAGAAAGAAAATCCAAATTGGGATGATTTGTGGGATTTAATTATTCGGTGACTTAATAAAAGCTGCGCTTTTGTGTGCTTCGCACACTGGACCCCCGGGTCACCAAAAGTAGGGCCCATGAGGGCAGCCCGAGGGAGTCGCCTGAGGTGAGCCGAGGGAGTCGCAGTGGGGGTTGCTAAAAGTAGGACCCCTGAGGGCAGCCCGAGGGAATCACAAGTTGTATTCCCTCGTTGGCCAGTGAAAAACTTTAACCCAACATATCCAGCATCAGTTGGTTCATTTTCTGGACGTATTCGGCGGGGTTTTTAAGTTGGCCGCCTTCGGCGAGGAGGGCTTGTTCGTACAGAAGTTCGGACCATTGCTTAAACTGCTCGTCGTTGTCGATGTTTTCGATGTGTTTCACCAGGGGGTGATTGAGGTTCACTTCCAGCGCCGGTTTCTGGCCGGGCATGGCCTGGCCGGCTTGTTCCATCAGTTTTTGCATGTGGATGGCCATGGCATGTTCGTCCATGACTAAGCAGCTGGCGGAATTAACCAGGCGGGTTGAGGCGGTGACTTCGCTGACCTGGTCTTTGAGTTGCTCAGACAGTTTTTTCAGAAAGTCTTTGTCTTCTTCCGAGGTTTTGTCCTCTTTATCTTTGTCCTCATCGCCCAGGTCAATCTTACCTTTGGCCACAGATTGAAAGCGTTTACCGTCGTACTCTTGGACATGGCCCATCATCCATTCATCGATGCGGCTGTGCATCAGTAACACTTCAATGCCTTTTTCTTTGAACAGTTCAAGGTGTGGCGAGTTTTTCGCGGCAGCATAGGATTCGGCAGTGATAAAGTAGATTTTATCTTGTTTGTCCTGCATTCGATTAATATAGTCGTCCAAGGATACATTTTCACTGGCATCATCATTATGAGTCGATGCAAAGCGCAATAATTTAAGCACGGCTTCGCGGTTGGAATAATCTTCCACCACACCTTCTTTTAAGGTGTCGCCGAATTCCTGCCAAAATTCACCATAGACTTCACTGTCGTTGGTTTTCTTTTTCAACATGCCTAAAACACGTTTAACCAAGCCGGTGCGAATTTTTTTCAACAGCGGGTTATCTTGTAAAGTTTCGCGTGAGACGTTTAAGGGCAAGTCGTTGGAATCAACGATACCTTTCACAAAACGCAGATAGTTGGGTAATAATTCTTTTGATGCGTCGGTGATAAATACCCGTTTAATGTACAGTTTTAAACCTTCGCGGTCTTCCGGGTTTTGGAACATGGCAAACGGTGATTTTTTTGGGACATAAAGCAAGTTGCTGTAGCTTTGGGTGCCTTCGATGTGGTTGTGGGACCAGAACGCGGCGTCGTTAAAATCGTTACTGATTTGTTTATAGAACGCTTGATAGTCCTCGTCTTTAAGATCGCTGGGGTTCTTCTTCCACATGGCGGTGGCGTCATTGATCACTTCGTATTCGGGTTCTTTTGTGGGTTTGTCCTTACCCTCTTCGTCCTTTTCAGGAAAAATAACTTCCAGCATTTTTATCGGAAAGGCGACATGCTCGGAGTATTTTTTAATCAACGAGCGTAAGCGATGGTTGTCGGCAAACTCGGCTTCATCGTCCTGTAAATACAAGATAACTTCGGTACCGTGGTTGTCTTTGTCGATTTGTTCCAGGGTGTAGCCGGTTTTACCGTCTGAACGCCAGGCATAGGCTTGATCCGATGATTCACCGGCTTTTAAGGTTCTGATTTCGACTTCTTTAGCGACAATAAACGAGGCATAGAAACCGACTCCGAATTGACCAATGAGGTTGGCATCAGCCTGGTCTTTTTTAGCAATCGATTGCAGGTATTTTTTGGTGCCTGAGTTGGCGATGGTACCGATGTTTTCGATCAACTCATCATGGGTCATACCGATGCCGTTATCGGTGATGGTGATGGTTTTCGCATCTTTGTCAAAATCAACCTTGATGTGTAAATCATCAGCACTGAGTTCTTTATTCTTAATGGCTTCAAAGCGTAATTTATCGCAGGCATCAGAGGCATTGGAAATTAATTCACGCAAGAAGATGTCTTTATTGGAATACAGGGAATGTATGACCAGGTCAAGTACCTGATTCACTTCCGCTTGAAACATGTGTTTTTCGGCTGTTTGGCTCATAGTTAATATAAAGGTTTTAAGATGCCTGTAAATTAGGGATGATTCGTTGGATTTCAAGACGCGATCGGTCGCTGTCGTGTAAAATGGGGCTTTTGTTGACGACGGGTCAAATAACATGACAATAAACTGGTTTCCGGGCCATATGCACAAAGCTCAAAAAGACATCCGTGCTTTATTGCCGGAAGTTGATTTGGTGATTGAGGTGCTGGATGCGCGTTTACCGTACAGCTCTCAGAACCCGTTATTGGCGAAAATTCGTGGTCATAAGCCCACCATTCAGTTGCTGAATAAAGCCGACTTGGCCGATGCCGAAGTTACCGGGCAATGGTTGCAGGCTTTTGCTCAAGTAAATCAAGCCAGGGCCTATGCCGTCAGTCAATCAGAACCGGCGGTGATGAAACAGATTCCTGATTGGTGTCGGGCCATGTTTCCGGAGCGTGAGGTCAATAAAAAGCCGATTCAAGTGTTGATTATGGGTGTGCCCAATGCCGGTAAATCGACCGTGATTAATGTCATTGCCGAGCGGGGTATTGCCACCACCGGGGATGAAGCGGCGGTGACTAAACGTCAGCAACGCATTAAACTGCCGAAAAATGTGATTTTGCATGATACGCCGGGCGTGCTGTGGCCACGTTTTGATAATCAATACAGTGCCCATCGTTTGGCAATCGCCGGTAGCATTAAATCTTCAGTGGTCGATATGGCTGATTTGGCCCATTTTCTGACCGCATTTTTAGTGGCACATTATCCCGAAGCCATCCACGAGCGTTTCCAAATAAGTTTGGATGATCAGTTTGATGCCAGCGACGAGATGGCGGTCTATGAATTAATGGAAGAGATGGCCAAAGCGCGACATTTCGTGAAGGCCGGAAATCAGGCGGATATGGAACGATTTTATCGTCAGTTGATTACCGAATTTAGGCAAGGCCAGTTAGGCCGTATTAGCTTAGAAACTCCGGCCATGCAAACGGCAGAAGTGGCAGAAGTTGAACAAATGTTGGCAGAAAAAGCCGCCAAAAAAGAAGCCCGTAAAGCCCGTTTTAAAAATAAGCAGCGTTAACTGATGGATTATCAACCACCTGCAACAGCCATTGAGCTGCTATATCAAGATGATGACATTCTGCTGGTGAATAAGCCGGCGGGTTTGTTGTCGGTGCCGGGACGCATTCACAAAGATTGCCTGATTAACCGTTTACAAGAGGATTTTCCAACCGTGCGATGTGTGCATCGTTTGGATATGGAAACCTCCGGTCTTATGGTGATGGCCTTACATAAGCCGGCACAAGCCCATTTAAATAAGCAATTTGAGCAACGCCGGGTCAAAAAACAATACCAGGCACGGGTTATCGGTCAGCCGCAGAATGATTCCGGTGAAATCAATGTGCCTTTAATTTGTGACTGGCCCAATCGACCAAAACAAAAGGTGGATTATGAAGGTGGTAAATCGGCATTAACGCAATGGTCAGTGCAGAGTCGAGAGGCGCTAACCACACTGTTAAATTTAACGCCCATAACCGGTCGCTCGCATCAACTGCGGGTGCATTTATGGCATATTGGTTTGCCCATCGTGGCTGATCGTCTTTATCAGGCAGAGGCGTTAAATAGTGAACAAGCTGGTGCCATTGAACAAATACAGCAGGCTAAAAAACGGTCCCTACTGCATTTGCACAGCACCTTTTTGCAATTTATTCACCCAAGCAGCGGTGCCACTTTGGCTTTTGATTCAGTCGCACCTTTTTAGCCCTAAAAGCATTTAGCAAAATAAGGTAAAATCAACGGTTTAAAAAATTGATATTTGTGTGACTCAGGACATAGAACATTTTAAACAAGCGTGTGGATTCTTAACTCAGTGGGTGCTTAGTCCAGAGCAAGCACTGCAGAGTCAGTCGCCACGTGTGGTGTTTTCACATGTCCCCAAAACCGGTGGCACCACCTTGGAAACGATTTTAGCCAAGAACCATCGATTGTCTGATGTTTTGCACCTCAATGCCCCGGAATTTAAGCGTTATCCCGATATTTTAACGTTAAAGAAAAAACCACCTCGCTTTATCTGTGGTCATCATCCACTGCATTCACCGCTTTATCGGTATTTACCACGGGCACCACTTTTTCACATAACGATGGTGCGTGAACCGGTGTCACGGGTGCTGTCTTATTATAATTATATCAGCCATAAAACCGATCATC
>QQUO01000360.1 GCA_008501575.1 Pseudomonadota bacterium | reverse complement strand
GATGGGTCATTTTTTACACCCGGCTTTATCACAATGTATATGTGTAAAGAAACCATCAAGAAAGCAGTCTTACAAAAATTCAGAGATGTAAAAGGTTGGGATTTTAGTGATTTTAATGCGCTATACAACAAAGTGAGCGGTTTTAATGAAACCAATGATATTTTAGAAGCAAACGACATTATTAACTCAATAACAATATGCGATCCAGCAGTTGGTTCGGGGCATTTTTTAGTTTCCGCTTTAAACGAAATCCTCTCAATCAAAAGTGAATTGGGAATTTTATGCGATAGTACGGGAAGAAAATTAAATAATCACAAAGTCAACGTTGAAAATGATGAGTTAGTTGTCACTAATAGTCAAAATCAACTTTTTGAGTATATCCCCAATAATGATGAAAGCCAAAGAATCCAAGAAACACTTTTTAAAGAAAAACAAACCATTATCGAAAATTGTTTATTCGGTGTCGATATTAACCCTAACTCTGTCAAAATTTGTCGGCTTAGGCTCTGGATTGAGTTATTAAAAAATGCTTATTACAGACCAGATGGTGAGTTGGAGACATTGCCTAATATTGATATCAATATTAAATGTGGTAACTCGCTCATTAGTCGTTTTTCGCTGGATTCAGACTTAAAAAAAGCTCTAAAAAATACCCGCCATACAATTGTAGCTTATCAAGCTGCCATTAATACATACAGTCACGCTAAAGATAAACAAGAAAAAAATGAAATGCGTGATTTAATTAATGAAATTAAAAATAGTTTTAAAAATGAAATTAAAAAAGACCATCAGGTATATAAGGACCTCGATAAATTTGAGGGTCAGCTAGTGAAGCTAACAAAGCAGGTTGATGTGTTTGGTTTTAATAAAAAACAAGAAGATGAATTTAATAAAAAAGTAGCGGCAAAAGTTTCTGAAATTGAAACACAAAAGAAAAAGATAAAACATCTAGAAAATAACAAAATTTATAATAATGCTTTTGAATGGCGGTTTGAGTTCCCAGAAGTACTAAGCGATGACGGAGAATTTATTGGCTTTGATGTGGTGTTAGCTAACCCTCCCTATATGCGAATACAAGAAATCAAAGCTTCACAACCAGCTGAAAAAATATATTATGAAACAAAATATGAAAATGCAGAAGCAGCTTATGATTTAGCTAATATATTTTTTGAGTTGGCAGTAAATATATCTTCTTCTAACTGTAAAAATGCTTTTATATTTCCACATAAATTTTTTAACACTTCTGCAGCTTCTGGTTTTAGAAGCTATTTGAGAAAGGGGCAGTACATCGATAAGATTTCACATTTTGGTGCAAATATGATCTTCGAAGATGCAATCACATATACTTGTGTTGCTCAATTTAGCAAATCCCAAAGTAAAGGATTTTATTTTCAAAGGTTTCCTTTCAAGTCGGATTTTAAAAGTTTGATGCTAGATGAAAAAAAATATACATATATTTCTTACCATATGATAGAGAAAGCATCTGAACTATATGGTAAAAACCAGTGGATTTTATTTGATAACAAAGAGGGATATCGATTATTTGAAAAAATATACAATCAGAGGTCAAATATCTCTTCAAAATTTGAAAAAATATCACAGGGAATAGCAACAGCAAAAGATGAAATTTACTTATTTAGAGGTGAGAAAAATGAAAATTATATAAAAGGTAATTTCATAAATGATGAGGTAGGTAGAGAAATTGAAGAAGGAATAATGAGACCGTATTTAAAGGGCAAAGAGGTTCAACGTTATTCTTCACCTTTAAAAAACCTTTATATTTTATTTCCTTATAACTTATCAGAATCAGGGAAAGCAAATATTATGGAGGAATCCGAGATTAGGCAAAATTATCCTAATGCTTATCAATGGTTAAAGAAAACTGAAAAAGAACATCGTAAAAAAGACAATAAAAGTACGAATGATGAGTTTTGGTATCGTTATGCTCGAAATCAAGGGGTAGATAAAATCGAAAGGACTAAGCTTTCTTCAATGGAAATTTGTGTGACACACCCAAATGTTATTTTAGACAATGATAATTTTTATCATCCAACAACTGTTTATAGTTGGTATTTAAATGAGAATGCTCAAGAGTCTTATGAATACTATTTAGCCATTGCTAATTCTAAATTACTCTGGTGGTTTTTAATAATAACTGGAGATACTTTGCAGGGCGATGCTAGAAGGTTTAAAACCAACTATTTAAATCCATTTCCTTTACCTGAAACTGTTTCTCAGGAAATTCAATCAGAAATTGAAAATAAGGTAAATGAAGTTATAACGCTTAAAAAGCATAATTCAAAAATTAATACTGAGAACATTGAAAGACAAATTGACTATATAATTTATGATATTTATGGTTTGACGAAGGATGAAATAAAAGTGGTAGAAGAAGTTTAATCGCTAAGTTAACTTTTATAATATTAAACACATGAACAAAATCAACAATTACATCACTGCGCTCGAGTCTGTTATTAAACCCCGTGATATTAAAGGTTCAAGTATAGAATTAAGAGATTACATAGATTTATATGAACAGGGTTATATTTCTTCACCTGTCTCACCCAGTAACAAAAATGATGATAGTGCATTTATCTACCAAGCTTCAATTACACCCAAAGGGGCATTGGCTTTGGCTCAATGGCAAGATTATTTATCTGAAAAAAGTGCTTGGGGGAAATCTAAGAAAACTATAGGTCGGTTATTTTGGTTATTAATTGGAACCAGTTTGCCAACATTCATCAAGTTATTTGAATCATTGTTATAAGTTCGCTCATCACCAAAAACATTTCCTATTCCGTGAAATCGCTCACAGGTAAGTTGCTAATATAATGATATAGTGGCTTTTTATTATACCTATTAATTTATTAGTCCTTTTTGTCTGGTTTAAACCCTAACAGCAATCAAATACTCGGAATTGGGTGGCGGTTTAAATCGTGTTCACACTTACAATTTCGCAAACTTGATTTGGTTTAACTTTGGCCAATTTGGCACAGATGAACTGCTGAGGACTGAACAACTGAACCAATGAGAATATCTATGAATTTAAAAACATGTCTTGCAACAACAATGCTGGCGTTTTCGGTAAGTGCTGCCGCTTTGGCTAATGATAATGCACAGACAAACAGTGGCTTCGCTTACACGCTGCACACGGCCAGGCCGTCCGTTGATGAACTTGGTCAGTTTCCACCGGCTTATGAGAACCCGACCACTGAGCATGTTTTGCAAGGTCCTAAGCATACCCTAATCTGGCGTGATCGGGTTTCTGAACGTACTGTGGATAACGCCTCTTTTGCCCTGGGTGAACGGCACATGGGTTTATACATTCCGTACTGGCCGCAAGACAAATCAGCGTCAGATGCCAGCGGCTGGGAAGAATATGGAGATAAAATCACCTATGGCAATTTTAATGTTAAGGTCGAACCTGGTGAAGAAAAACGTGAGATTGCCGGTGGCATGGCACAGCATTATGTTCTCACCGCAGATTACACTCGGCAGTTGCAAAGAGACCCGGTCGATGTGCGCTATCAATTGTCTGCTGATTTATGGATATTAACTGACAAGCCCTTTTCATTTGCGCCATTCCACACAGCCGGTGCCTACGAAGATCCACGTTTCGATGCGGCGCTGGTGGCTGAACTCAGTGAGCTGGGGATGGTGGCCCGCTGTGATACCCGGCATTCAAGTGTTGTCGTCGATGCAAACGGCCAAGAGATTGGCAGCAAACATGAAGGCACCTGGACGACCTGGATTGTTGATCTGAAAACTGCTGAGGTGCCGGTGTTGAATATGCCGGTGGGCGATCAAAAAACCTTAAAGGTCCTGCAGAACGAGTTTCGTAAACAAGCTGACGATACCTGTAAAGCTGTTATGGCCGGCGCAACACCAGGTTTTATTCAACAGAACTTGAACAGCGAGCAGCAAGCCGCTGTGGTCACAGATTTGCTCCAATCATGTAAACATCAAACCATGCGAGCCTACTTCCGCAATATGAAAAGCAACCCCCAGTCCGTTTGTGGCGATATTCTGGCTGGTAAGCTTCCTGAGGTGGCTAAGCAGACCTTTAGCGAAGATGAGCAAAAAGAGTTTATGCAAATCACTCAGTCCTTTTGTGAGAAGCAATAACTCACTGATTTATTTTAAGCGGTGATTTATTAAAGATGCCGGCGAGCAGCCGGCGTTGCTTTGATTTGCTATGGTTTAAGGTTTTTTCTTTTGCTGGGTATCATGCTATTATAACTACGAGTCAAACCAATTCAGAATGTTGATTACAAGCTGACTGCTTGGCTCTTGTCGATGTGGGCGAGTCGAAATATCATGAAGAAAACTGATTTCATAAGGTTAGCTTATTCAGAGATGCTGTATTTGAAAAGCAATAATTGTTGGCATTTAAAATACAAAACTCAACGCGCTTAGTTTAAATAAATTTCAATGCAACACAGGCTATAAGGATATTTAATACTATGAAACTATTCAGTGTCATCGTTACCGGCGAACCCGCTTGCATAAAAGGCTTAATCAGCTGTATCAGTTATGATCCAGTGGATTTAATTAGTCACCAATTCAGCGTTGATAATTCTGATGAGACTAAAGATGTAGATATGATTTTTGGTGCTTTGCCGGTTGATGAAGATCATCGCATTGATTTATTTGGTGGTAATGATGAAGCCCTCTTTGAATTTATTGATGAACGCCCAGATAGCCCATTTAAAGGCTTAATAATCACTTTGGATGCGGATGATTCAAAGGCGCTTAGTCTTATTAAAGACAGGCTAATAAAACAGCAATCTTATCTGCACAACTATGCTTTGGTGGTTGGTGTTTATGGCAGCGAATACAGCTCAATTAAACAAGCTGAAGAACAGGTGAGGAAATATTTGACTGAATTAAATGCGGTGGCACCTGTATTAAGCATCGACCCAAACAATAAAGAAGATGTCAATTTGTTGGTTGAATCTTTATTGTGTTTTGCGAGTCCTGGGATTCAGGACAACTATTATGGTAAGCCTTCATTTGATTTAGGTGATGATCCTAAGTGATTTTTAGGTGTAGGAAAGCGATTAATTATGGCTAATAAAACCCCCAAATCTGAGTTTGTTACGATTTGTTTTCAAAATTTTGATCGCATTTCCCAAAAACTAATACTTTCTCGGTTCAATGACCCTCAGTATTCAATTGAATTGATGGAGGAACCTGAAGAGTCAGATCTGTGTTTTTATAATCAAGAAAAGACCCAAGATCAAGATGAAATCGAGTTGTTACGTCAGCGATTAAAAACTAAAGATATTCCGATGATATTATTAACGGATGAAAACAGTTATATCAATGACCAATTATTTCATGTGATCATTAAACCCATTGAGAATATTCGACTCAGTGACTATTTGTATCAAGTTAAGGATACTTTTTACTCGCTTATGGCCGGTAAACTATCACGCAAAGCGGCACAAAAACCAACCAAAATAATTTACAACAATCATTTATCTAATGCCATTAATTCATCACAAATTCAATTTGAGGGTAAGCGTTTCTATGCACAAAAATACGTTGGACTGAATCCTGATATCGATTTTGACTCAGAGATGCAGGTAAAAAAAATACAAATGAATCCGCAGAACTATTTCTTTCATTACCTTAAGAAAGCCTATGTCTTATCGCAGGATAATAAGAGAATTACTTGCGTCAAAACTGTTTATGGTACTTTTTATGTCGATGCTTTAGATAAGGTGATTTTTCATCACAAAACAGCTAAAGAAATATTTAATATTCACAAAATTCCATTTTATAAAGACACGAAAGTATTTATGCCGAAACTTAAACGCCGTGATCGGAATACGCTTAATGGCTTAAATCAGTTTGATTACGAGCCTTTTGTTTGGCTTAGCAGTATCAATGCCAGTAAAGGCAAGATGCCCAAAGACATCAATTTTAATGCGCCAATTAAATTGCTTGCCTGGCCTGACCTCACCAAGTTAGTGGTTTTCAAAAATACCATCCGCATTATTGCCTTGTGGTCTAGGGGCGTGTATTCGCTGAAGCATACGGGCAATCTATTAAATATCCCACAACGCTACGCGGTGACAGTTTATACCGCTTTAGATGCACTTGGGTTGATTGAAGAAGTGCAACGAAGGTAAGTTTTAAAACTTAAATAACAATCTAACGCACAAAATACTGGGCAAGGATAATGTATTCTTGGTTGTCTTTAGTAGCTACCAAGGAAAGGTGATGGCTGGCCCGCGGTGGGGTGGCCGTATGATGGAAATGATTATTTCACCTGCGGTTTCCGACAGTATAGAATCTAAATTGAATCAAATCGACCTGGATGGGTTTTATCTGTTTTTTGATGACAAGGTCCGGAAGGAGGAAAACCTAATGGTTACGGGCCATCGAGCCGTGGGGGTGGTCTATAACTCCAGTGGCGATAGAAGGCAATTCGTGCCCACCATCATTCCCATGCGTTACGATACCTTATTCTTTTTTAAAAACACCAGCGCTTTGCGTGTTTTGAGATAGTAAATATTCGGGTTAGCCAATAACCCAATTCTATTACCTTTTATTTGGTGAAGTTCAGCTTGGTTTAACTGGAGAGAAAAAGGCAACTTAAGGGCAGGCACGTCAATAATGAAGTACTCAGAGGTTATTGGTGTGACCTGTTTTGGTTTACCCAATAACCTACCGACCACTTGACAAAAGCACTATTTAAGTGTATTTTAATTTACTTATGAATAACTTAATCACAAAATACTTTTTAGGGTTTTTATTGGTAACTTCCGGCATGTTTTCTACAGCGCAAAATATAAATGAAAAGGCGATTCCGCTTGCGGGGGATGCGAGTTTGGATCGGTTAATTTCGGCGGCGGCTGATAGGGAGTTGGTGTTGTTGGGTGAGGCCAGTCATGGTACCCATGAATACTACATATGGCGGGATAAGATCAGTCGGCGGCTGATCGCAGAACAGGGCTTCCGTTTTATTGCGGTAGAAGGCGATTTTGCCAGTTTATATCACCTTAATCGTTATGTGAAAAATCTGGATGGCGCGGCCAGCTCAGCGAAAGCGGTTTTGTTAAAGCTCGATAGATGGCCAACCTGGATGTGGGCCAATGAAGAGGTGGTGGCCCTGGCCGAATGGCTGCGCAGTCACAATGACAAATTACCTCAAGCTCAAAAAGTCGGCTTTTATGGCATGGATGTTTACGATGAATGGAATTCTAAAAAAGTGGCTTTGGATTTGCTTAAAACAATAGACCAGACTGCTTATAACTATGTCAAAGAGCAATATAAGTGCTTTGAGCCGCACAAGGGTGACAGTTGGCGTTATGCGGATGCGGTGCGCGCCGGCAAAGCCGATTGTGCCACGGCGACCAAAAATGTGGTGGATTATATAAGGGCCAACCGCGATAGATTTACACAACTTGACGATGATGGTTATTTTTATTTATTGCAGAACACCCTGGTGGTCCATAATGCCGAGGCGTTTTACCGGGAGAGTGTGGTCGCAAGCGGCCATGTTTCATGGAATTCCCGGGTGCATCATATGCATGGCACAGTTAATGATTTATTGGCGCTTTATGGAGAAAATGCCAAGGGCATTGTATGGGCGCATAACACCCATATTGGCGATGCGGAGTACACCAGCATGGCAGGCAGAGGTGAGAAAAATATTGGCCAGCTGACGCGTAAAGTATTGGGCAAGGATAATGTTTTTTTAATCGGCTTTGCCAGCTATGAAGGAAAAGTGATGGCCGGCTCACGTTGGGGTGGTCGTATGAAAGAAATGACCATTCCACCGGCCATTTCCAGCAGCATAGAATATAAATTGAATCAAAGCGATCTGGATGGTTTTTATCTGATTTTTGATCAACATGATCGAATAGAGGAAAACCTAACAGTCATGGGCCATCGAGCCGTGGGTGTGGTCTATAACCCCAGCGGTGATCGCAGGCAATTCATACCCACCATCGTGCCCATGCGCTACGATGCTTTGTTCTTTTTCAAAAACACCGGTGCTTTGCGGGTTTTGAAAAAGTGAAAATCCTTGGTCGTTTTATTTTAAAAGTAAAGTCCCATCAAAGTTCGGCTACTTTCACGTATCGCTAAGTTTATTCATCCCCTTAAGACTTGATAAAGGATAATTTTCCATGGGGGTATGTTAAAATAATTACATATAATCTCTACTAAAAACAACAGGATCAGAAAAGGTAAAGGGTTTGTTTTATTATGGGCGTATTAAATGCACAAACAAAAATGCTGAATAAAACGGCTGTGGACCATGTCGGCGTGGTTGTTGCGATGCACGGTAGTGTGGTGGATATCGAGTTTGTTGACAACTTGCCGACCATTAATACCGTGATAAAAACAGGCCAGGGACTGGATATTATTCTGGAAGTGCATATGCAGTTGAATAATCAGCGGGTCAGGTGTATTGCCTTAACGCCCACCCAGGGATTGGCGCGGGGCATGCAGGCCATTTCAACCGGTGAACCCTTACAAATTCCGGTGGGGCCGGAAACCCTGGGTCATATGTTTGATGTGTTTGGTCATACTTTGGATAATTATGACCTGCCTGCGGAGCAACAACGTCGCAGTATTCACAATCCACCGCCATCGTTGACGCAACGCTCGACCACTTCTGAAGTTTTTGAAACGGGTATTAAGGCCATTGATGTGTTGTTGCCGTTAGAGCGCGGTGGCAAGGCCGGTTTATTTGGTGGTGCCGGTGTCGGCAAAACCGTGTTGCTTACTGAGTTAATTCATAATATGGTGAAAAATCACAGTGGTGTCAGCATGTTTTGTGGTATCGGTGAACGCAGTCGTGAGGGACTTGAGCTGTACCATGAAATGAAAGACGCGGGCGTATTGGATGATATGGTGATGATATTCGGTCAAATGAGTGAATTACCGGGTGCCCGTTATCGTGTTGGCCACGCGGCTTTGACCATGGCGGAATATTTTCGCGATGATGAACATAAGGATGTCTTGTTGTTGATCGATAATGTGTTTCGCTTTATTCAAGCGGGCATGGAAGTGTCGGGCTGATTGGGGCAAATGCCGTCGCGACGTGGTTATCAGCCGACCATGAGCACCGAACTGTCGCAATTACAAGAGCGTATCGCCAACACCAAAACCGGCGCCATTACCTCAATGCAGGCGGTCT
>QQUO01000237.1:832-9218 GCA_008501575.1 Pseudomonadota bacterium | reverse complement strand
TGATGACATAAGCAATATTGACTTTAAGTTGACTGCCGGACAATTTTTTACCGGTACAGTGAAAGACATTAATTCAGGAAATACGTTGATTAATAATCGCATACAGATTTTTCAATCCGATGGTGCCCAAGTCGGCACTCACCTCACCGATAAACTGGGTGGCTTTACCACCGCTGCACTAATACCTGGTGACTATAAAATCCTGGTCGATGGCGGCTATCTCTATTTGGACAAAGCCGTGGGCAACGATGACAAAGACTGTTTATTTGAAGCATGCGAATTGGCCGATGCTCAAACCATTACATTATCATCTGAACCACTCGACATCCAACTCACCCACAAAAAAGACGTCCTGCCGCACTACACCGGAATGTGGTTCAATCCTGAAGAATCCGGTCACGGCTTGCAATTTGAAGTCCTCTACCAGGACAATGCGGCGATTTTATATGTCACCTGGTTTGCCCATGTTAACGGTGAACCCATGTGGCTCACCGGCTCCGGCCCTTTACTTGGAAACCGTGCCTTTGTCGATTTGATTATTACCGACGGCCAGGATTTTCCTGCCAGCATGAATGCCAAAATTTGGGGTGAACTTCGCGTTAAATTCGACGACCCGAACCATGCAAGCATGAGTTGGCAAACCTTATTGGAAGGATTTGAAGCCGGAGAATTGGGTGTTGAACGCCTAACCATTCCCACCATCCCCGAAGAAAACGCCTATGTTAACGCGGGTTTAAATTTGGATGCCTGTGTCACCGGCTCCTATTACGATCCTGAACGCAGCGGTGAAGGCATCCAAATTACTGCTCTGGGTAGCCCAAGCGATCATTTATCCTTTAATTGGTACACCTATCGGGGTAATCAGCAATTCTGGTTTACCGGCCAGGGCGACTTTAACCAAGACCGCGTCGAATCGCAGGCTTATTACTCAAAAGGTGTCAATTTCACACCCGATTTTGACCCCAATCAAGTCCAGCTTGTTAGTTGGGGAGATGTGACCATCCGTAAAATACCACAGGATAAACTTGAAGTCACTTTTACACCTAACGAAGACCACAGCGATTTTGAGCAAAGAACGGTGCTGCTCATTAGAAATAGTTCTCCATTTCCAATGGCGTGTGGCTTGCAATAATGAGACATCAGCAGAACCATCAATATTTTGATTAAACAAACTTTGTCTTGGGTATATTTATTGTTATAAACACGCCATTATTGGTAAATATTAATTAACTTGGTAAAACACCTCACAGTTTCCAAAAAAAAATATGGTAGCATAGTGAAATCATTATCTTAACTGTCTTATATGAAATTATTTTTTGGTTTTTTGGCTGTATTATTTTTGCAAACTGCTGCCGCTGAGCAGGTTGATTTAACTGTGTTGAATATCGATGGCATTGGTTTTGAAAAGCTGAATGAAGTCAAGCAATCTGAAGCAGTGGCCTGGTGGCTTGAAATGGGTGACAAGCTAATCGTTGATATTAATCAATCTGATATTGACCAATTACCCAAAGAAGTTTCTGTTCAATCAACCCTGTCGAATATTAATATTGATGATTTGGCTTTTCATGTTTTGGGGCATTGTGACCATTCTCAAATGGATGCTATTTTGCATAATCATCTCAATGTGGTTTATGCCGGTGATTCGGTACGAATAGTTAATATCGCTGACATTATTGATAAAAATCAACTGCTAAAGCATGATTCGATCTTACCCTTTGAAAAAAATACCGTTCTGACTTATCAAATCAGCAATCGCCCCATTGATAAAACACTTCAGAAAAATAATAACATTCAAAATGTATTAAATCAGGTAAACCAGAATCGTTGGTATAGCCAGGTTGAATACTTAGCCGGATTGAATCGGATGTTGGAAACTGATCTCATCACAGCCGGAAACTGGTTAGACAGCCACTTTAGCACTTTGGGGTTGAACACTTCACAGATTTCTTTACACAGTCATTATCGAGGTTTTAATATTCTGGGTTTTAAACAGGGCACCACCCGTGCCGATGACTGGTATATTGTCGGTGCCCATTTGGACTCCAGAAACGCAGATAAGAATGACAGTTTACCGTCACCGGGTGCCGAAGACAATGCCTCGGGTTGTTCCGGCGTATTGGAAATGGCCCATGTGCTGTCCCAATATGAAACCGAAGCATCGATTATTTTTATGTGCTTTATTGAAGAGGAAAATGGCTTACGAGGTTCAAAAGATGTGGTCACACACTTTATCAATACCGGCGATATTTCAAAAGTGAAAACCATGCTCAATATGGACATGATTGGTTATCGTTCCCCTAATAGTAATCGAGCCATCGCCGGTACAAACTCACAATCATACCAAAGCCTGGCCGGTAGTGTGGCCAGCAATGGCAACCTTTATACTGATATTGATTGGCAAGTGAATTTGGGTATGTGCTGTACTGACTTTGTTAGTTTTACCAGCGCCGGAATTCCAGCTGTGACCTCTAACGAACCAGATGTCTGGAATTATTTTGCTTACCATTCAACCCAGGATTTGGCCGTCAATGTGGACCCGTCACTGGCTGCCGGCATTATTAAAGCCAATCTGGTCACTTTAATCGATTTAGTGGGTGTCGATTTCACTTCAGCTGATTTAATTTTTGCAGACACCTTTGAAGCATTCTAATCAGGTTATCGTGTTAGACTCACTCAAACGCCTGCCTGTCCTCTAATACCGCCAGCCATTGATCAGCTAAAAATTTTGGGGTACTGAGGAGGTTTATTTTTAAATCACCTTTACGGTTGGCCAGGCATTGGTTGGCAAAATCACCGGCCAGGTTTTTATCCGTGAGATTGATGCATGGATCGTTGTTGGCCATATCAATCAAACGGCTGTTGATTTCCTGTGGTGATGAGATGGCTTTAAGGCGACCACGCATTAAGTTGGCACACACCGGCTGTTTATCGATACAGCGACTAAAATCAATGTTGCTGGGCGCCACCAAGAGTTCTTCACGCTGCAAAATACGTATATCCTTACCGGTTTCACGGCGATAAATGGGATGCAGATAGGCCCATAATAAAATGGGTTTGAGGATTTGTTGTTGGTAAAAGCTGTATTGGTGGTAATTTTCAATCAACAGTTTTGAGTTGGCAACCACGGCAGATGGCTTATTATCAATCATCAGCAAATATAGGTTAATGATGTTGTCGTTTTTAACTGATAATTGGTGACGTCCACGTTCTGCAATAATGGCACTGCGATCCTGGCTGATGAGGGCATTCACCAATGGGTTATAATCAGGCTTGGTTGGACCACTGGCACAAGCGCTCAGTGCGATTATCACAATCAGTAAAATAAAATGACGCATGTTTTATTATCGTAAAAAACGTCATTGTAGCGCCAATAATGGTTAAATAAATGTGATACAGCGCTAATTTCACTCATCAGACCCCAATTTATACCTGGAATCAACAGCAAAAAACACTTTGCGACTTTACTTTATGGGCTTTGTTCTTTAGAATACGCGGTCTTGTTTTGTACAGAACAGTGGACACGATTATGAGAAAAGACATTCACCCAGAATACCGTGAAGTGGTATTTCAAGACACAGGCGCTGACTTTGCGTTTTTAACACGCTCCTGCCTGAACAGTAAGGAAACCATTAAGTGGGAAGACGGTAACGAATATCCTTTGGTAAAAATCGAGATTTCATCCAAATCACATCCTTTTTACACCGGTAAGCACAAAGTGGCTGATTCCGGCGGACGTGTGGATCGATTCAAACGACGTTACCAAAGAAAATAAAGGCTTATCGCCAATGATTTTAAAAACCCGATTTAGGTCGGGTTTTTTTATGGCTAAGTACCTGGCAACCGCAGAAATATTGATAGCAATCAATGAGTTTTGTTTATTCAGTTTCAATATGATGCTAAAATAAACGCTTGTTTGAAACCCACACACGATCTAAATTCGGAGAATAATTTCATGAGTGACGATGTCGTAAAAATCACCACCCCGGAAGGAAAAACCGCTGAGTTGCCGATTAAACGTTCAGTCTTAGGTCCGCCCACCTTTGATATTAAAACATTGCACCAGCAAACCGGCTATTTTACCTACGATTCCGGTTTTGCCGCGACCGCCGCTTGTACCAGTGACATCACTTATATTGATGGTAATGAAGGTGTTTTATTGTATCGTGGTTACCCCATTGAGCAACTGGCTGAGAACAGTAATTTTATGGAAGTGTCTTATTTATTGCTGAATGGCGAACTGCCGACAGCCAAAGAATATGATGATTTCACATCGCTGATTACCCGCCACACCATGGTGCATGAAAAGATTCGCTCATTTATGAAAGGCTTTCAGTATGATGCCCATCCGATGGCCATGATGATGAGTGTGGTGGGTTCATTTGCAGCTTTTTACCACAATGACACCGACGTCAATAAACCTGAAGACCGAAATCTGGCGGCGATTCGACTCATCGCTAAAATGCCCACCGTGGCCGCGGCTGTTTACAAAAACTACATCGGTCAACCCATCATGTATCCGAATAACAGTTTAAACTTTACTGAGCGTTTATTGCACATGATGTATGGCGTTCCGGCTGAACCCTATGAGGTTAACCCGGTGGCCGCCAAAGCCCTGGATTTGTTGTTTATTTTACATGCCGATCACGAACAAAATGCCAGTACTTCAACGGTTCGTTTAGTCGGTTCCACCGGTGCCAACCCCTATGCCAGTATCGCCGGCGGCATTGCTTCATTATGGGGCCCTGCCCATGGTGGCGCCAATGAAGCAGTACTCAATATGCTCGATGAAATCGGTGATGTCAGCCAAATTGATAAATACATCGCCAAAGCCAAGGACCGTGACGATTCATTCCGGCTGATGGGTTTTGGCCATCGGGTGTATAAAAACTTTGATCCACGTGCCACCATAATTCGTAAAGCCACCCATGAAGTATTGGATGCTTTGGGCATTCATGATCCGAGTTTGGAGTTGGCCATGAAACTCGAAGAAATTGCCCTTAAAGATGAATATTTTGTGGAACGTAAACTGTATCCGAATGTGGATTTTTATTCGGGTATTATTTATAAGGCCTTAAACATTCCGGTACAAATGTTCACCGTTATGTTTGCCCTGGCTCGAACCGTCGGTTGGGCAGCCCAGTGGTTAGAACTGCACGAAACGGCTGATACCCGCATTGGTCGGCCAAGACAAGTCTATCGGGGTGCCGAAAAACGCGATTACGTGGCCAGACACAAACGCAGCTAATGTTAACGCAACATTTGGCACTGCTGGGTTTTGATGCAGTATCCTTGTTGCAACAACTCGATAAAAACTTAGCCCTGTCTTTCCAAGATGGGGTTTTGTCCTTAAATCATCAAGATAATATCGAAGCACCGTTGTTCATTGATTTTAACGAACCGCAATTGGCCTATCGATTACAACGAGTCAACCATGAACAGGTGGTCAAAGCCTGTCGCATAAAAAAACAAGAAAATATCCGCTTATTGGATGCCACCTGTGGTTTAGGCCGGGATGCCATGTTACTGCAACAGGCCGGTTTTACAGTCACTGCCTATGAACGTCATCCGGTTCTGGCGGCCTTATTGGCCGATGCTTTACGCCGTTTGCCTGCAGATATCAGTGCTTTTAATTTACAGTTGGGTGATGCCAAATCTGCGTTTAACAACGATTATTATGATGTGATTTATTTAGATCCAATGTTCCCAAGCACCACAAAGTCAGCACGGGTCAAAAAAGGCATGCATATTTTACAACAGTTACATCAGCAAGAAGTGGATGACAGCATTCAATTATTTAGTGCCGCCTGGCAAGCCGACTGCCAGCGTATTGTCATAAAACGGCCACAAAAATCCAGCCCCATTACGACCCAAAAACCCACCTTTCAAATAAACGGTAAAACCTGCCGTTTTGATGTCTATCAACGGCGCTGAAGCACCGCCTAAAAATACAAATATCGACTCAAGTGCTTGTCTGCCAGATTATCGCTATAACCCTTTAGCGCCGGGTTAACCAAATGGCGCGACACATAAAAATACAAGGGGATAAAGGGACGCTCGGTTTTTAACAGGTCCTCTGCTTGCTTAATCAATTGTTGCCGCTGATGGCCATCCATGGTACCGGCAAGCTGGTCAATGATTTGGTCATATTTGGGCTGATTAAAACCATAATAATTAAATCGCGATTGTGATTGAAATAACTGCAGGTAATTGAGTGGGTCATTATAATCGGCAATCCAGCCGGCCCTAAATACTTGCTTATTCGGACCCTGCCGGGTTTTGATAAAGACCTTCCATTCCTGATTTCTTAATTGTACTTTTATGCCTAAAAACTGTCGCCACATGGCGGCCACGGCGAGGGCGGTTTTCTTTTGGTTATTGCTGTTATTGTACAATAACTGCAAACGGTCACTGTCCGGATTAAAGTGACTTTGAGCTAAATATTGGCGGGCCTTTTCTAAGTCAAACGCATTGTACTCATTGGACTGCATGGGGATTAAGCCGGCGGCCGGTTTTTGCCCGGATTTAAGCACTTTATTCACCAATATATCGCGATCAATGGCTGCATTCAGTGCCTTTCTCAGGTTGCTGTCTTGCAGCTGTTTATCGCTTAAATTTAAGCCTAAAAAGAAACTGCCATTATAGGGAGCTATGCGTAAAGCTGTGGGGAAATTCTGCCGCAACCAATCCATTTGGCTGTCAGGGATGGTCTCTGTAATATCCAATTCCCCGGCTCGATATTTGAGCAGCTCACTGTTTTGATTTTCAGTTACCAGGTACTTTATGGTTTGAATTTGGACCGTCTGGGCATCATGATAATGGGGATTTTTTTGCAACAGTAGCCATTCATGCGGTCGATGTTCAGCGATGACATAAGCACCGTTGTATAATTTTTTATCCACCACATGGCTTGGCAAAGGGGCAAACACCGGCAACACCAGCTTATCTGCCAAAGCCGGATCGGCTTGCTTTAATATGATACGCAGATGTTTGGGATTGTTGCTGCTGACCATTAATCGACCTTGCTGACGCATATTAGTCAGTAAAAAGGCATAAGGTGCTGCGCTGGTCGCTGCCACGGCATGTTGCCACGCTTGCATAAAGTCCTTGGCAACAACCTGTTCGCCGTCACTCCAGCGGGCATCGTCTTTTAGTGTTATATCCCAGGTTAAACCATCATCACTGATTTGGTGCTGTTGGGCGACACCCGGCACGGCATGGCCTGATGGTGAATAGGTAAACAAGCCTTCATAAACATCATTCAATATATTGTGACTGTTCAGACCTTGTGCCACATGTGGATGCAAAGAATCCGGCTCCGCACCATTACCCCGATTGAGTGTCTGTTTTGCGATACAGCTGTATGACAACATGGTTATTAATAATAAACCTGACAATAAACTGCGCTTAATCAATAATGGGTGCATAATAGTCGATAAATGAAGTGGTTTTAGGACTTGGGTTTGGTATCATTTACTCTCTTGAGACCGGACCATCTGTCTCCTTTTATTATAAACAAATCAGCGTAGAAATATATGTCGAACAATGCGCCCATTGAATCTAAAAATCAACTCATTGATTATTTAGCCGCCGGCTGTAAACCCAAATCTGATTGGAGAGTGGGCACCGAACATGAAAAGTTTGGATTTCATCGCCATAACCTCAAACCGCTGCACTACGATGAACCTGGCGGAATTCGTGACATTTTACAGCAGCTGGCTGAACACCACCAATGGCAGCCGGTGTACGAAGGTGGTTACCTGATTGCTTTGCAACGCAATGGTTGTTCCATCACTTTAGAACCCGGCGGGCAACTGGAATTATCCGGCGCACCCTTGGCAAATGTTCACCAAACCTGTGCCGAAACCAACCTGCATTTAAAAGAACTTAAAAGTGTGGCCGAACCTTTGGGCACAGCTTTTATAGGTATGGGCTTTCAACCCACAGCCAGCCGTGAAGACATTACATTTATGCCCAAGGATCGCTATAACATCATGAGTGCCTATATGCCGAAGGTGGGTAATTTGGGACTGGATATGATGAAACGCACCTGCACCATCCAGGCCAATCTGGACTTCTCTTCAGAAGCCGATATGGTGAAAAAATTTCGGGTTAGTTTGGCCTTACAACCCGTGGCCACTGCCTTGTTTGCAGATTCTCCCTTTACTGAAGGTAAACCCAACGGTTTTCTCAGTTATCGTTCGCACATATGGACCGACACCGATCCTGATCGCTGCGGTATTTTGCCCTTCGTGTTTGAACACAATATGGGCTTTGAACGCTATGTGGATTATATGTTGGATGTTCCGATGTATTTCGTTTTACGCAATGACAGTTATATTGACGCCGCAGGCCTGTCATTTCGAGACTTCTTGCAGGGAGAATTGTC
>QQUO01000237.1:0-822 GCA_008501575.1 Pseudomonadota bacterium | reverse complement strand
CACCATGAAGGATTGGGAAGATCATTTAACCACCGCGTTCCCGGAAGTGCGATTAAAACAGTTTTTAGAAATGCGGGGCACTGATGGCGGTCCCTGGCGCCGAATTTGTGCCTTACCGGCCCTGTGGGTTGGGCTGTTGTATGATGACACACAACTGAACAAGGCCGCTGATTGGATTGCTGATTGGACTTTGGACGATCATGCGTATTTACGTAACCAAGTCCCTAAATTGGGACTTTGCACACCTTTTAAAGACGGCAATGTTCGTGATTTGGCCTTACAAATGCTGGCGATGTCCCGTACCGGCTTACAAAAACGTGCCATAAAAACATCCTGTGGCAAAGACGAAAGTGTGCATTTGGCAACCATTCAAGAGATTGCTGACACCGGTGTCACCTCAGCAGAAAGTAAACTCGGAAAATACCACGGCGTTTGGCAACACCAATTGGATGAAATTTTTAGGCTTTTTGCTTATTAAGAATCATAAAAAAGCCCGGATTTTCACCGGGCTTTTGTTATTTAATGAGACTGCATTAAAGTCTGAATGGGCATGGTTCGGCGATGCCATCGCCCACCTTCAACACCATCATAAGTCACATCAAATTCGGTAAAACCATCGGTACTTAAATCTTGTAAGCTGTTGCTAAGGTTATGTCACAAGGTTCCAATTGGATCAAATTGCAAGGGTTGTAAGAGGCCATTTCTTGGGTATCCTTGTACTTGATAGAAACTGGTTTGATAATCCTGACCCGGCAACAAACCACCTTGATCGGCCAGAGCCCACCGCGAGTGGCCATCGCCATCATAGTAAAACAAATACGT
>QQUO01000122.1 GCA_008501575.1 Pseudomonadota bacterium | reverse complement strand
CGAACATGAACGCATTCATTTAGAAACATCTTCGGTATTGAGCCGACAATTAGACCTTACCCACATACGCGCCAATGACGATTGGCCGCGCTGTCAGGAAACCGGCCCCGCTCCGGAAAACCGGCTGTTAACGGTGACCGAAGCCGTGGTTAAACAGGGCCGCAGTTTACCATCAGAAACCTACGGTTGGGACAATGAATACGGTCACCAAAGCAGTCAAGTGCCTGAATTTCAAGCCGCCCAGTTCTTGGTCTCAAACCAACAGTTTTTGGCTTTTGTGGAAGCCGATGGCTATCATGATTCAGCCTTTTGGTGTGAAGAAGGCTGGCAATGGCGCCAATTCACCAAAGCCCAACACCCCAGCTTCTGGCGACATGACGGTCAGCAGTGGCTGTACCGCAGCCTGATGGAAGAATTTCCCATGCCCTGGTCATGGCCGGTGGATGTTAATTATCATGAAGCCAAAGCCTTTTGTCGCTGGCTCAGCCGGGAACAGGAGCAAAATCTGCGGTTACCCACGGAAGCTGAATGGCAGCGACTCTATCAGCACACCATGCCCCGCGAGGAATCCGGTCATTATCCGCACTGGCAAAAAGCCCCGGGCAACATTGATTTACAACAGTATGCCTCAGCCTGTCCGGTGGATAAAAACCGTTTTGGTGAACAACAATTCGGCGATGTTATCGGCAATGTCTGGCAATGGACAGAAACAGCCATTGATGGTTTCCGGGGCTTTAAAGTTCACCCGGTCTATGATGATTTCTCTGTGCCCACCTTTGATGGTCGCCATAATTTAATGAAAGGCGGTTCTTTTATCAGTACCGGCAATGAAGCCCACCGTGATTCCCGTTATGCTTTTCGCCGCCATTTTTTCCAACACGCCGGCTTTCGCTATGTCCATTCTGATCATGATGTTAAACAACAATTTAACAGCTATGAAACCGACGAGCTTATCGCCCAATATTTGGAATTTCATTATGGTGATGAGTATTTTAAAGTACCCAATTTCCCCAAAGCCTGTATCGACTTTATTATGCCGCATATCAAAGAAACAGCGCGACACAGGGCCCTGGATTTAGGTTGTGCCGTGGGTCGCAGCGGCTTTGAATTGGCCCGTTATTTTGACCACGTGGATGCGGTGGATTTCTCCGCCCGCTTTATTCAAAACGCCATTAAACTGGCTGAACATGGCGAAGTAAAATACCTCATCACCGATGAAGGTGAACTACAAAGCTTAAAATCATTCCAGTTAAGTGACTTGGCCTTAGGCGACCGGGTTAAGCGGGTTCATTTCACCCAGGGCGATGCCTGTAATTTAAAAGCCAAATACAACCATTATGACCTGGTGTTTGCCGGTAACCTGATTGATCGACTGTATCAACCGGAAGCATTCCTGCGCGACATCATGACCCGCATTAACACCGGTTGTTATCTCGCCATCACCTCACCCTACACCTGGTTAGAGGAATTTACAGAACGGGAACATTGGCTCGGCGGTTATAAAGAACACGGTGAAAATGTCACCACCTTAGACAGCTTACAGCGTATTTTAGGTGAGCAGTTTGAGCCGGTATGTGATCCTGCCGACATCCCCTTCGTTATTCGAGAAACCGCCCGCAAGCACCAGCACACCATCGCGCAAATAACCATATGGCGCAAAACACACTAACGACAGAACCCAGCATGGCAGCCTTCCAGCGCGGCTTGCCGGCTGATTTAATCAATCTCCACAGCAGCCATCCGGCCCCCTTAAGCGCCCAACAACTGGCACACATTACGCGCCTTGATTTTGCCGCAATCAGCCATGCCTTAAGCCAGGATTATGCCCCGGTGATCGGTGGCGAAGAACTGCGCCGGGCCATTGTCACGGCCCATTATGAAGTGATCGATCACGATGACATCCTGACCACCTGTGGCGCCCAGGAAGCCCTGTTTATCACCATGCAGGCCTTGTTACAACAAGGCGATCATGTGGTTTGTCTGACGCCAATTTTTGAACCGCTTTATCAACAAGCCAAAATGGCCGGTGCCCAGGTCGAAACCGTGCCTTTATTAGCAGACAGCCAGTGGACCATCGATTGGCCGGCATTACGACAGGCCGTAACAGACAGCACCCGCTTAGTCATCATTAACTTTCCCCATAACCCAATCGGCTGCCATATCAGCGACAAAGAGCTCACTGATTTGGTGAATTTATGCCATCAACATGACTGCTGGCTGTTATCCGATGAGGTGTTTCGCGGCCTTGAGCATCAAACCAAAACACGCCTGCCGGCAGCGGTTGATTGTTATGATAAAGCCATCAGCATTGCGGTGATGTCCAAAGCCTACGGTATGCCGGCGCTACGTTTGGGCTGGATCGCCTGTCGCCAGCAGCAGATGCGTGATCGCATAATCACGGTCAAACGCCATCTATCCATATGTGGCAGTCGTTTGGATGAAACCGTGGCCCAACAATTATTACCACATTCTGCAAAGATCTTTAATCACCACCGCCAGCAACTGAGTAAAAACCGCCGGCAATTGGCAGACAGCTTACAGTATTTACCCCATCTGCAGGTTCATTTACCCGCAGCCGGAGCCACTTGCTTTGTGCGATTGCAAGCAAACCAGAAAGCAGCCGCTGTCACAGGCGATGATTTTGCCCGACAATTAGCCCGACAACAGGGTTTGCTGGTACTACCTAACAGCTGTTTTATCACCGACACCCCCGGCTTTCGTTTGAGTATTGCGGATGCCGCCATGGCCGATCACTATCCACAATTAATGATCGACCCATAATTTAACGCTTGCCAGCGTAGGCAGGTAGCCAGTGTCTTTGGGTAATGGGTTTATAGAATTAATAAAATAACCAAACATCTTTGTCATCGTGCTGAGACCCCCGGATCTGCGTCAGAGGGTGACGATAATCTGGGTTTTACTGACTTTGTGATCTTTTTGGTTAATAAATAAAATGATCGTTGGTGGTTACGTGGCCACTGCGTTTGTGGTTGCCAGTATGCTTGATGAACTTAATGGCTGCCGGGGCCACCGTTTTCAGGGATTATTCCGGGCTTTCGGGAACTGTGGGGATTTTTGAGCCATCCGGTTGATAAACCACCACTTGATTGCGGCCGTTGTTTTTCGCCTGGTAGAGCGCAATATCAGCTTGTGTTAACAGCATTTGTAAAGAATAACCGGCGGTATCAGAGGCCGCCACACCGAAACTGGCGGATAAGTTAATTGGACGTTCTGCCTTATCGTAATCCAGTTGTAAAACCTTTCGGCGCATTTTTTCCAAGTATTCGAGCATGGTTTCCATATCAAAACCACAACCAACCACAGCAAACTCCTCTCCACCCAAGCGGCCGATAATCATGCCATCGGCAAGCACCGTTTTCAGGTGATAAATCACATACTTTAATACCCAGTCACCGGTCAAATGACCGCAGTCATCATTAACTTTTTTAAAATGATCCAAATCCATAATGGCTAAATGCACAGGTTGCCTTTGGCTGGCTTTTCGGGACAATAATTGATTAACATGGTTTTCCAGGCCTTTGCGATTGAGGATTTTGGTCAGATAATCGATTTCCACCAGGGTTTCGAGTTTCTTGCGTTTAATAATCACGCGAACCACCCATAACAGCAATATACCCACCATAAACAACAACCACGCCATAATCAGCTTTTGATTTAAACTTTCCTTGGCCGCCAAAACCTGTTGCGTTCTTAACAATTCATTGGACTGACCCAGCTGTTGTAATTGAATTTCCTTGGCCATTAAATCATGCTGCACAGCGGCATAGGCCACTTGTTTATCCAGGGCATCGGTCATTAACGCACGCTCAACATCACTGCGTTGACTTAAATATTCATAAGCCAAAGAAAAATTATCCTGCCGCCGGGCAATGGTTTCTAAAACCTGATAAGCTTTTTGTAGGTGTCTAGACTCACCCAATTTCCCGGCATCCTTAACCACCAATTGGGCGTAATATTGCGCCAGGTTTAAATCATCCACCGCCAAATACAGCTGCGCCAATAAGGCATCTTTACCGGTTAAAATACTTTTAAACTGCTGAGTATTTATCTGTAAACCGGTTTGATCCACTTTGGAAATCAGGTGTTTAATATCCGCTTCTACAACATCACCTGGCAACTGATCAAATTGATATTGATACCAACGTAAGGCCAGTAGATCAGAAACGGCATATTGTTTTTGAGATTGACACAATGAAATAAGTTCACTTAAAGATGCTTCACTAATATTGTCACGATTATCTAATTCAATATCTGCCAACTGACTGTAAGCCATGGCTCGACAACGTTTAAAAGGTTCCGGATTGTCTTTTACTATAATCTCCGCAAACTCATGAGCCAGATGAAACCGATTGGTTAATAAATAACTGTTGGCGATGGCCAGATAAATGCCGTGCTTTACATTCCTATCTTCGATTTTCGGCAATTCATCAGTCACATATTGTAATGCCGTGAAAACAGATTGATAATTGCGGTTAAAGGCGTATAAATTGGATAAACTGGATTGCGTTCTAATCTTAATAATAGTCGAATCTACACGTTTAAATAATGCCTCTAAATCGGTAGCAGCCTGATTATAATCACCTTTATAGACTTGATCATAAATAAGTAAATAATCCAAATAGTCTAATTGCTCAGCACTTAATTGGTCACGGTGTTGTTGTAATTGATTTATAGTACTGTCAAAAATTTGTTTTGAAGCTGCTTTTTGTTTATCCGCTTGTAATAACAAATTATCGAATCGATCATTTGCTTTTACTTCCGTGCAAAATAAAATCGAGACACTCATTAAAAGCAGTGTCCCGATAATTTTAATAAGAAAATCCTTGTTCATTGATTTAGTTTAATAATCGGATAGATTACTTTTAATCTTCATCATCATCAGGTTCAACATAGCAAATCAGCTCAATATTTTTTAAACTGATCTGACTTAAGAACCTACCATCGAGATGGTTTTTCTTTAACATCTCTGAAACAGTACCAAACTGCTTTAAAGATCCTGATTGACCCAGGGCTTCTAATTGTTGAATTAGTTGCATACTTATCCTCCACTTTTAATTAAATAAATTTTTTAAGGTCAATTGACCGACATTTATATTAGCACACTTATTTAAACGCTTTAATTACTTTTTGGCGCATTGCGCCGCTTTTTCAACCATCGCCTGATTTTTGTGCTTCTCGTGACCCGGTGGAATCACCAGGGTGGTTTTCATATTCATCGCTTGCACCGCCAGATCTTTTAACTTCACGGTATCGGCGCGCATTGATTCAATCGGCAGCACCGCGCACTCATATAATGTCACCGGATGATCCGCGGGATAGGTGTCCAATAATAAATCCACCAGTAATTGTTTTTGTTGTACGGTGGATTCAAACACCTGTAAAGACTTATCTCCGGCCACGCCCACCTGCCATAAAATCAGATAAGCACTGGCATCAAACGGCCGGTGATTAAACATAAATTGACTGGCCTCGAAATGGGCACAACCCGAGCGCCCCGGATCAATCCCCAAATCCGCATACAAACAATCTTCCGCCGACACCCCCGGTTCCATATGCGCCCGATAACCCTCTTTCCGGGCACGGCGAATGGTGACATGCGGCGGCAAAGCAAACACCCCCGGATGACCGTAAAAAGCCCCGCAGACTTTTTTCCCGGCCCGAACCTCATCTAAAATCGCTTCGGTCATTTCGCGGTAGGTCTCACGTCTGGATTTACCCTCGGCATAAAAGGACTGCAAGCTTATAACATTCGGGTTCATACTTTCCACCCATTGCTCAATCAGCCGATTCGAGGCTGATACAAACACCACATCCGCCTGCTCAATATAGGTTCGCGATAAGGGCGTAATATGCGCCCCCAAAGTCATACCCAAACCGACGTTCACTAAACTGCCTTGTTTTTCCTGCATTAAATCCCCCGCTGCCATTGAATTGTTGGCTGTTGATTATAAAGAAGTTGCCGGCCTTTGTGAAACCCCAGTCGTTGATAAAGTCGATGCGCCCGCTGATTATTGATATGACAATAGGCTGTAAAAGACTGGCAATAATCCCTCTGTTGCGCTTTAGTCAGCAGTAACTTTTGCGCTTGATAAGCCAACCCCCACCTTTGAAATTCAACCAATAACATTGTTCCAATTCGAGCTGCCTGCTTTTCAGGATCTATTTTATCTTTTGTCAAACGCACAAAACCTGCCAGCTTTTTTTCGGAACCGGACATCACTTCAATCACCCGATAAATTGAATCCGGATTGGCCAGTGCAGCGCGTTCTAACACGGATTTAAAAAAAGCCATAACTCGCTCACGCGACAGTGGCTCACCAATAAACCGCATTATTTGCGCATCCATGTATAGGGAACAAAATAAGTCCCGATGCGTTTCTTCTACTGCAATAAGATTAAAATTAATGTTCTTTTTACCGACCATGTACATAGCTGCATTGTAAACCGATTAACCCGGAAAATCGCAGCCATATATATTAAACATCATGCCATCGTGACCACAGGACTCGTCCAGCACCCTTTTGGCATATCAAGTGTCTGAATTCATGTGTAACAGAAGAGTGAAAAGTAGTCCTGAATGAATTTAAATTGGGTGCTGGACTTGTCCATGCCTTTCCCCGCCACAGATTTTAACTCAGGGCTAAATCAAAAAAAGGGGTCGAAACGACCCCTTTTAAATTCTCTGTGAAAGCTTATTTTAATCTTCTTCTGCCGACATCGACAAGTCTTTGCGATGGCGATAGATTTGATAATTTGCTGATTCCACTGCACCGGTAAAATCATCAAATACTTTTCGGGCTTTTTTCTCTGACTTCAGGGTTTTAACGATAAAGTCATAGAAATTTTCCTCCAAAGGTGCCATGGCGGCATAGTTTTCAAAAGGAATTGCCAAATTGACGGTGAAAGAACCCGCCACCGGATAAGACCAGGACCAATGGTGTGGCCAGTTATTGTCTTTAGCCAATGCGCTCATTTCTTTGATGGACTTATTCATCTGTCGTCCCGAACCCATTTTGACTTTATAATGTGTGACACCAACATAATTGGCTTTGACATCATCACCCCAGTTAGAACTTTTTCGATTGATTTCTGAAAAATTATGGCTGTAAGATTGTACATGTGGATGTACGGTGTCATTAAAGTGCTCAATGGTATTTTGTCTGCTCCACTCACGGTAACTGTCTTGTTCCGCCCATTCGGCACAACAAGAACGTACCACATAATGGTTAAGATTATCACCGGTGATCGGCACATAGGTATGCCATTGTCGGCTGTCGCCTTTCTCGGCGCGCATGGCCATGTGTTCTTTTATCGCGGCTTCAAATTGATCTTCATGGCCGGCTTTCGGTACCATCACCCAACTATCGGCAATAATGGTTGCTTCTTTTTCCTCTTCGGCCACACACCAGCCCGGAATAAGCAATAAAACACATATGATTGAATAGAATTTATTCATGATATTTCCCCTTTAAAAAAATGACCACTGAGCAAAATACTCAGCAGTGGTTTTGGGGTTGACCTGAAATAACATACAGCAAAAAAGAGGCGCTGTCCATAAAAAAACTTTTCTTAAAACAGTTAAATTCTAATCAAGATCTTTATACTAAATTGCATTCTAATTCAGTAACTTAATCTATAACCTTGCCGGGATTTAAAATGCCTTTGCGGTCTAAACTGTTTTTAATGGCTTTGAGCCAATTAATTTCACCTGCAGATTTAGAGTAACTGAGGTACGGCTTTTTTAATAAACCGACGCCATGTTCAGCTGAAATACTACCACCCAATTCTTGAATCAGACCATAAACATGATCATTGACGGTTTCACATTGCTGTTTAAAATCAGCCACCGATAATTTTTCGGGCTTTAAAATATTTAAATGCAGATTGCCATCGCCGATATGACCAAACCAGATGGTTTCAAAATTCGGGTATTCTTTGACCAAAAGCGCATCCAGTCGTTGCATAAAATCAGTGACTTTGTTTATGGTGACAGAAATGTCGTTTTTATAAGGGGTGAATTCAGCGATGGATTCCGAAATACCTTCGCGGTATTGCCATAATTGATCAGCCTGATCGATACTCTGGGCGATAATGCCATCAGTGATATCATCGACCCCTAAACCATGTTCAAATACGTGCATGGCTGCATCTTCATCCTCATCAAACTCCAGTAGCACATAGTAAGGATGAATGTCATCAAAAGGATTAGCCAGTGAACGGTGTGCCATCACCCGCTTTAAAGCACGGTCAGAGAAAAATTCAAAAGAGGATAATTTTAAATGGCGCTGGGCTTGCGAAAATGTGGCCATCACAGCTGATAAATGAGCCAGTGATAACAGCATCACCATTTGTGCCGGTGGTGATTCAATTAGTTTCATTTCAGCCGCCACAATAATGCCTAAAATACCTTCAGAACCAATCATCAGATGGCGCAAATCCGGCCCCGTGGCATTTTTCACCAGGCCTTTGTTCAAATCTAATAATTCTCCCTGCGCAGTGACCACCGTTAAGCCCATCACGTAATCACGGGTGAGACCATAACGCAGCACCTTAATACCGCCGGCATTGGTGGCAATATTGCCACCGATATGGCTGGAACCGGCTGAGGCGAAATCCACCGGGTACATTAAACCTTGTTCCTCAGCAAAAATTTGTAACTGCTCGGTAATCACACCGGCCCCCACCTGCACGGTTCGGTCAACGGCATTAAATTCGCCAATCTGGTTTAATCGCACCAGTGAAATCACCCACTCACCATTGGTGGCCACCGCACCGGCACTGTAGCCGGTGCGGCCACCGGAAGGCACCACCGGTTGATTGTTTTCATACGCCACTTTCATGATTTGTTGCACTTGTTCGGTGCTATCAGGATAAAAAATAACCCCTGGATTGGGTGTGTAAAAGCGGGTCCAGTCCTGACCAAAATGCTGTAAATCAGCAGGCCGCGTGGAATGGGCAATGGACGATAGTTGATCTTTTAATAAATTGGCCAGTTTATCCGCTGTCATTTTTGTTAAAATCCTCGAATTAATGTTGATAAGTGAGCATTGTAACAATATGACCAAACTTTCATTAAGTAAAGAAAAAATCAAAGTGGTTTTACTGGAAGGCGTTCACCCGGAAGCCGAACAGCAATTTAGACGCGATGGTTACAGCCATATTGTCACCATTGACAGCACCCCACAGGATCAGGAATTATGTGAAATCATCCGTGATGCGCA
>QQUO01000056.1 GCA_008501575.1 Pseudomonadota bacterium | reverse complement strand
CCAATGAAGGTAAAAACAGTTTAAAGAAATCCTGAAAAGGGATGATGCCGCTTTGCCACACCATCAGAGTTGTGATGTCTCCAAAGGGGCTGAAAGCACCACCGGCATTGGCGGCCACCACAATGTTAATGCAGCTTAAGGCAATAAATTGAGGTTGGTCTTTACCGACCGCCAATATTACGGCACACATAATTAATGAGGTGGTTAGATTATCGGCAATCGGGGACAAGAAAAAAGCCAAAAAGCCGGTTAACCAGAATAACTGTCGGTATGAAAAACCTTTGGTTGTCAACCAATCGCGCAAGGCATTAAAGACGCCGCGTTCGGCGATGGCATTGATATAAGTCATCGCCACCAGGAGGAAAAAGAATAATTCCGCATATTCTAAAAAGTCATGATGAATGGCTTGTTCAACCCATTCTTCATGACCCACTTGTAATTGTGACCAGGCAATAATAATCCAGATTATACCGGCGGCTAATAACACCGGTTTTGATTTGCTGAGGTGGGTTTTTTCTTCCAAAATAACAAACACATAAGCAATCGTAAAAATGACCAATATCGCATAACCCACCCAGTGATTGGTTAAGTTAAGACTGTGGGTGGCGGTTTCTGCAAAACCGATAACCGGTAAAACCAGGCCAATGATCAGCAGCACATATTTATAAAGATTTATGTTTATTATTGTCATTACTTCATCAATCCGAAAAACCATTAAGATAACTATCTTCTGGTGTTAAATAGTTTAAGAGACCTATGCGCAAATCGTGAATCGAGTTATAACCAAAAGTAGGGCTCCTGAGATGGTGTTAAAGTTCCATCGATCCAGATTTATACAAAGGTTTCTTTGATTTGTTTTATTGTGACAAATTGCAATTTTAACGGCTGTTTATTGATAAAAAAAGCACATTTCTCGACCCGCCGGTGAAATATAGACAATCTGGTAACCGGCCTGACGTAATAAAGCCACTGTATCTATGGTGTCTTGTTTGTCAAAATCCTTAAATCGATGGTGAAATTCAACCATAATGAGTCGAGGTCTGATATCACTTTCGATAACACTTTTAATAAATGCAAATTCGGCCCCTTCTATATCCATTTTTAACACATCAATGGTGTTATGGTTTAATTTTTCCATGGTGGACTTTAATGACAGCGCTTTGACCAAAACCCCGTCATTCCGAGCTTCCTGGTGGCTGCTAAAACTGTACATAATGGTCGATTTCTTGCCTTTTTTATTAACCAATGGGTATAAATAAAACTCCCCATCTTGAGCAGCTGCCGCCAGGGGATAAAACTGGAGTTCTTTAGGTAAAGATTGTTGAGCCATCCAATCAACGGAATAAGGGGTTGGGTCAAAAGCAAAAACATGGACGTTTTTTAATTTAATTAAGGCCAATTCGAAGTCAATATCATCACAAACACCAAAACTATAGACAATGTCGTTTGGGTTTAAGGCATTGAGGGGCAGTCCCCAGTCGCCAAATACGGTGATGTCACATGTCTTTTCAACATTAAATTTAGGCTCTCGGCCATAAGATTGTCTTAATTTTAATTTTGCTGATTGAAAAAAATCACTTTTTTCGAACTTCTTCCAAAATTTTAAAGCCATGTCTAATCCAGTCTAATAATACGGTAATTCTAACACTTCCTAATTTTCGGGGAAAACAGAATGATGCAAAGCGTATAATTATTCTGGACAAAAAAGCCGGCACGATGGCCGGCTTACAAGTTTAATAAAAGCTGAAAATTATTTTAAATTGTTCGCGACAAAGTCCCAGTTAACAATGTTCCAGAAATTTTTGATATATGCGCCACGGTCATTGCGGGTGTCAACGTAGTAGGCGTGTTCCCAGACATCACAGGTTAATAGTGGATGATACCCGTCGGTCATGGGATTGCCGGCGTTGAAAGAATTGACAATTTTTAGATCACCGGATTTGTCTTGTACCAGCCAGACCCAACCGGAGCCAAATGTGGCTAAGCCCAATGCGTTGAATTTATTAACGAATTCATCGAAGCTGCCAAAGGCTTTATTAATTTTATCGGCCAGTTCGCCTTGAGGTTCGCCGCCACCGTCCGGTGAGAAACCGTTAAAGTAGAAAGTGTGGTTCCAGATTTGTGCGGCATTGTTAAAAATACCACCATCTGATTTAAGAACGATGTCTTCCAGTGACATATTTTCGTATTCGGTGCCTTTTATCAAGTTATTAAGGTTGTTGACATAGGCGTTGTGGTGTTTGCCGTGATGGAAGTTTAATGTTTCTTCCGATATATGGGGCTCTAATGCATCTTTGGCATAGGGTAAATCAGGTAATTCAAATGACATGATGTTCCTCCTGTAGGTTTTTAAATATAATGTGCGATTTTTGCATAATTTTATGAGTCGAGTTTAAGCCAAAATAAGGAGCCACGAAGGCCACCGGAAACTTCACCAACTCAAAATTGAGTAAATATCTTAGTTTAAGACACCATTAGTTATAAGGTCAAAATATAGTTTTAAAAGGCTTATTAACGAATAATTGTCATTCTCAAGTCGACATTTAACACGGATTTAATTTTTACCGGCTTTTGCAGGTGTTTTTATGTAATTTGTTGATTGCTTCGCATTGTATTCAATCAATACCATCGATTTATGGTGATATTTTGCTTATAATCGGCGCTTTCTAAAAATATGAGCGAGCAATGAGCGACTTTCGTATCGAAAAGGACAGCATGGGTGAACTTCAAGTCCCGGCTGATGCTTTATACGGCGCACAAACACAACGCGCTGTTAATAACTTTCCCATGAGTGGTATAACCATGCCGAAGGCTTTTATCAAAGCTCTGGGTTTGGTTAAAAAAGCCGCGGCACAGGCCAATGAACAGTTAGGCCATTTGCCACAAAACAAGAGCCAGGCTATCCAATCTGCGGCTGATCAAATCATCAGTGGTGAAATGGATTCACACTTTCCGATTGATGTTTTTCAAACCGGTTCCGGTACCAGTTCTAACATGAACTGCAATGAGGTCATTGCCCATTTGGCGTCCACCGATGAACTGATTATTCATCCCAACGATCATGTTAATATGGGGCAAAGTTCAAATGATGTGGTTCCCACCGCCATCGCTGTCAGCACTGCCATGGATGTGGCACAGAATTTAATTCCCGCCATGCACACTTTTGTGGCGTCTTGTCGCTCGAAAGCTAAACAATTGGATACAGTGGTTAAAACCGGTCGAACCCATTTAATGGACGCCATGCCGGTGACGTTTGGCCAAGAGCTCAATACCTGGGCGAGCACTGTACAAACCAATGTGGATCGTTTTACCGACTGCTTAAAACGGGTGTGTCAATTGCCCCAGGGTGGTACCGCCGTGGGTACCGGTATTAATGCGGATTCACAGTTTGGTGAAGTGTTTGCAACAAAAATGTCACAGTTAACCGGCCTTAAATTCAGCAGCATGACCAATAAATTTGATGGCATCAGCACCCAAGATAATATTGTGGAATTGTCGGGTCAACTCAAGGTGTTGGCAAGTACATTAATGAAAATTGTTAATGATTTGCGCTGGATGAATTCAGGCCCATTGGCCGGTATCGCTGAAATTGAATTGCCAAGCCTACAACCGGGCAGTAGTATCATGCCGGGCAAGGTGAATCCGGTTATCCCAGAAGCGGTCGCCATGATTTGTGCCCAAGTTATCGGCAATGACAGCACCGTCACTGTGGCCGGTCAATCGGGTAACTTCCAACTCAATGTGATGTTACCAGTGATTGTTTATAACACCTTGCAAAGTATCGATATTTTAACCAGTGGATTGCAACAAACGGCGAAGCAATGTATTGACGGATTTACGGTTAATCACGACAAAGTATCTGAAAGTGTCGGAAAGAACCCCATTTTAGTGACGGCGCTGAACCCGGTTATTGGTTATGAACTGGGTGCTAAGATTGCTAAAAAAGCCTATCAGGAAAAGCGCTCAGTGATTGAGGTCACCAAAGAAATGACTGATTTAAGTGAACAAGAGATTAAAGAAATTTTAAACCCCATTAAACTAACCCGTGGCGGCTTGGAGAAATAAAATGAAAAAACGACTATTAATGATCTTATTTATAACCACCAGTGTTGCTGCCAAAGAATTGCCATCCTGGGGCATGACAGAAAGCCAATATAAAATGCCAAATTTCACCACTAAAATGCAAAAAATTGGTGATCAAGCTGTGCAAAAAAATTGGTTACTCAAAATAACAGCTCCAAAAGATTGGCACAATAAAATCAGAGCCGCATTAAGTGAGGAAGGGACTAATAATGTACAAGTGAACTTTAATGACAGTTTGTATAAAAGTATCACCATAACGGCGACACCGGGGATGTCATTAAAATCAATCACCTCGCAAAATACACAACCCGGCATAGTTAAAAAACAAGTGGTTATTGACAAGCCAGAAATGGACACGGAAATTGAAGCGCCTGAATTTGAAAACAATTTCAAAGCCGATGACATCTTGGCTGATATGGGTGAAATCAAACTGACGTTACCCAGCAATGGCCATGTTAAAAATCATTCCGTACAGCCTAAAAAGCAACAACAAAACAGCACTGCTGAAGTTGAAACAGCGCCGCAATCCGATACCGCCGCGCCCCAAACTGAGCAAGCCAGCAACAAACAAGCCATCAAAGAAAACCTGCGGATGCGTTATGCCAGAGGTAAAACAGTGGATAAAACAATTAATTACACCAACATAACCGGTGATGATGAATTGTTCGTGGCGGAAGATGTTGTATTGGTTAAAAGATATGTAAATCGAGGCGTGGCTGTATTTTATTGGATGGTTGAAGATTATGATGCAGACAAGCACCGATTGAACGAAAAAGGCAGCGGCAAATATGTCAAGTCAAGCAATGATATGACGGCTCAATCAAATAATGAAACAGGCGCATCACCTGCGTCAAAGGATAAAATCGAAAACCCACAAAATGCGATTTTTAATTTTGTTGCAAACACTGATGACCTAAATGTACAAGATCAATTACGTCGTAACTTTATTCGCAATAAAAAAGTTGATGTCACCATTAATTCATCTCAATTGAAATCAAAGGATATTTTATATGTGCAAGACCAAACCGTATTGGTTGAGCGACCTTTAGGAAATAGCCGCAGTGCCTATTTTTGGTTAACCGGCGAAACGGATATTCAACATAATATTGAACATATGGGGCCACATAAATTTGTGATTCAATAATTTGGTTTTACGATACTCACACATACAACTCATTAGGCTGGCCGGGCTGATTATTTGGCTTAGTTTGTCAATTCCTTTGGTTTTACATTATGAGGCATTGACTCAGCCTTTTGTGGTTTATGGTTTGTCCCATATCAGTTTTGGTTTGGTCTTTTGGTTGGCCACCTTGAATTTTAAAAACAGTCGATATAACACCAGTGGTTGGCTGGCGGTGATATTGATGGTGTTTTTTGTATTGGTTATCAATTACATTACTGACAGTGCCACCGGAATATTCTACGCCTTAATTATTTCTGTGTTATTGCCCTGGCTTTTCCCGGTTGGTTTGAGCCTGTTTGTGTTAGCAACTTATAACCTATTGATTGGTATCCAGTTTGGATACATCGGTGCAGAATTAAATAATCCGACCTTTCAATATGTGTTGTTTTTTGTTTATTTGGGGGTGTCTGTTTTCTCTTTTATTATTTCTTTAACTGCCTATAAACAACAGCATGATAAAGAACAGTTAAGGTTACTGAATACCGAATTAAAAGCCACCCAGGTACTTTTGGCTGACAGTTCTCGCATCAATGAGCGCTTGCGCATTTCACGAGAATTGCATGATTTGGTGGGTCATCATTTAACCGCGTTAACTTTAAATTTAGAAGCGGCCAGTCATTTGACAGAGGGCAAACCACAAAGTTACGTCAAAAAATCACAATCCATAGCCCGTTTATTGTTGGCCGATGTCCGTGAAGTGGTGGGACAGTTTAGGCAAAGCGGCACACTAAATGTCGGTCAAGCAATTGACGAATTGCTAACGGATTTACCCGGTTTAAAAGTGACTAAGGACATTCCGGATGATTTGTTTGTTGAAGATCCGCGTTTGGCACAAACTATTTTGCGTTGTACCCAAGAACTCATCACCAATACCTTAAAACACGCCAAAGCCCATAGATTATGGGTTAAGCTATCCACTTCAAATGAACAAATTATTCTTGTTGTCAAAGATGATGGTCGAGGCCTGGGTGATAAAGAATTCGGCAACGGTTTAAAAGGTATTCAAGAACGGGTGGCCATTATGAACGGCGAATTTGAAATAACAGATCAACAAGGTGCGCAAGTGCGTTTAACCTTTCCGATATAAACGGGAGTGGCAATATGATAAAAGTATTATTGGTCGATGACCAAAATTTAGTGCGACAAGGGGTACAAGCCTTATTAGAATTGGCCGATGATATTGAAGTTATCGGCGAGGCAAAAACCGGTCAGGAAGCGGTTAAACTGATTCCTGAATTATCACCGGATGTGGTTTTGCTTGATATGCGTATGCCGGGGATGTCGGGTTTAGATGTGTTACATGAATTGTCCAAAAGTAATCAGTTGCCACCAACCATCATCTTAACCACATTTGATGATGAAGAATTAATTTTGGCAGGTGTAAAGGCCGGTGCCAAAGGCTATTTGCTCAAAGATGTGCCTTTGGAAGAACTGGTGGATGGCATCAAGCAAGTGGCAGCCGGTAAAACCATTGTCCGACCCCAAATTACTGAAAAATTTATGCAGCATGTTGAAGGCTTAAAAAATGAATTTATGAGTCTTGAACGGCCAGACCCTTTAACCAACCGGGAAACGGAGATTCTGCGCTTGATGGCCGGTGGATATAGTAACAAAGAAATCGCTAATTCGATTTTTGTGGCAGAAGGCACCGTTAAAAATCATGTGTCCAATATTTTATCTAAATTGGGAGTGAGAGATCGCACCCGTGCAGTATTAAAAGCCCTGGAACTTGGATTGATTTAATTATTTCACAGCATGAAAAACGAATTTGAATTACGGGCCGCGACATCGCCCGAATGGGTGAAAGTGGCTTTATCTGATTTTGATGCCTTTTTAAAAGACCATGCCGCCTGTGAGCGCAAAGCTGCAGCTTTGGCCATGTCAATGGTGCAACATTACCCTGATAAGCCCGATTTAATTCGCGGCATGATTGATTTAGCCATGGAAGAAATGGCCCATTTCCGAGAGGTTATTAAAATCATGCTGGCCAAAGGTTTGCAGCAGGATAACGATGAAAAAGACCCATATATCAAAGCTTTATTAAAGCATATGGGTAAAGGTAAAAAAGCCTACCTATTGGACCGATTATTAATTTTTAGTATCGTTGAAAAGCGCGGTCATGAACGTTTTCATCTAATCGGTGAAGCCCTTGAAGATGCCAAACTGAAGGACTTTTACCAGCGTTTAGCCCGCGCCGAGTATCGCCATTACACCTTATTTATGGATCTGGCCTTACAGTATTTTGATGAAGCTGTGGTTAGAGCACGACTGGATGAATTATTGGATGCTGAAGCCGAGATTGTTGAGCAGCTGCCTTTGCGTGCAGCCGTTCATTAAATGCCGACAAAGCAATCAATCTCGACCAAATACTTAAATAAATATGGTCACGCCGGTCATCTGCCGAGCAATGTTCAAAAAAATTGGCAATCTGTTGTTATTGTGCCAATATGCGGAGAGTCGGTGGCGTGTATTGAGCACCTGACAAGCGTAGTTAACAGCCCGCGCTATTTAATTGTTGCCTGTGTTAATCGACCCAGCAACCATCCAAAAAGTACGCAGTGGCGGTCTCTAAACAGCAAACTCATCACACAGCTGCAAAACCAGGCATTAAAAGTCATCACCTTAGATAATGGTTATCTGTTGTCTTATCATGGTTTTGATATTTGGTTGCTGGATTTTAATGGCCAAGCTTTTCATCATAATCAGGGTGTGGGATTAGCCCGTAAAATTGCCGCAGATTCCGCTTTGAAGTTGATAAGCGACGGTGCTGTCAGGAACCCTTGGATATTCAGTACCGATGCCGATGTACAATTGCCGGTTAATTATTTTGAGGTAACGGATGCCTCGGTTGACTGTGTCGCGTTCAGTTTAGCTTTCAAACATGAATCAAAGAGTGATGAGTTGCTTTATTGGCAAGCATTATATGATTTTAAATTGTATTATTATCAACAAGCCATGCAATATATTGGCACAGTATATGACTACATTCCTCTGGGCAGTTGTTTGGTTATTGGCGCCGATGCCTATGCGAAAGTACGCGGGTTTCCAATCAGAAGCGGCGGTGAGGATTTTTACCTGTTAAATAAACTGGCCAAAATAGGCACGATTGCACAACCTGAAGCACCAATCATAAAAATAAAAGCCAGATTGTCACAACGGGTGCCTTTTGGAACCGGTCCAGCCCTATTGAAAATTAAAGACAAGCCTGAGGCGGTGGGCTATTACCACCCACGAATATTCGCAGAAATAAAACAATGGTATCAACAGCTTAAGGATTATTTTCGTCACCAAAAATATCCGGATAATAGCCTGATTAACAGTATGTGGCAGATTGAGCACATTATTCATCAGGCCATACAGCAAACCAAAACCGCCGATCGCTGGCAACAATTTGTTTTGGAATGGTTTGATGCCTTTAAAATACTCAAAACAGTGCATGCTTTGGAAACCGAATTTCCCAGGTTGGGGCTTAATGAATTAAAAGAATTGCAATTGTTTTGTGAATTGACTGAGGGGTTGGTGATACCGGGGTGGGGTGAGTGAATTGCACTATTTGTTTGGCATTCTCTTGAAAGTTATACATCTTATATATAATCTTCATTTTAAATCGATTCAATCGTGAAAAAGTATTAGAATGTAATTTAAAAAAATCATTATGAAAATAGTAAAGGGTATTATAAGTTGGTTTTTATTCATTGCCTTACTATGCGGTATTGGATGGCTAATATGGTTTTTTTTCAATGGGCAAGAGGATTAGATGTAAGTGTAATAACAGCACTTGTAACAGCAATTGCTGGATTTACAGGATTACTATATTCACAATGGCATTCAAAAACTAGAGATATTGCTGAAGGTCATCGTGAAAACAAGATAAAAGTTTATAATATTTATTTTGATATAGTTCAGTTTTATTTAGATTTAGCTGAAAATCCGTCTTCAGATAATCCGAAAACTCTTGGCGAACAAAAAGAAAAAATAAAAGAACTTAATCGAGGAA
>QQUO01000062.1 GCA_008501575.1 Pseudomonadota bacterium | reverse complement strand
AGCACTGCCTCCGGCCACGGTAAAAGCCGATGTGTTTAGACCGGCTGATTGGCAGACTTTAACCGGTGATGGCAGTATCCGTCGTTTACACCTCAATCATGGGCAGGGCGATCAGGCCTTTGTCGGCACCCCGGCAGAAACATTTCTACGCGGTACTCCGAAACCCGCGGATCAAACCTTTATTGATCTTTATTACACTTACCTCAATGCCCCGACCGTTGGCCGTAATCTGCTTGGTGACACGGCTTACCAAAAGTTGATGGCCAATTTGAAACCCGGAGAACATGCCATTGCCCTGATGGCCAGTGGTGACTATTCATTCAAAGGTTCAGGTTATGTTCGCGGTGGGATTTTTGATCGCATAGAAGTGATACAGGGCAACCGCAGCATCACCTTTCACGACCTTGATCATCAGCGGGTGCGTGATTTTGAGTTGTCGGATATGCCGGATATGGGAGAAAAGGATATTTTTTTCATACGTCAGGATGCCGGCTTCGATCCCGGTAGTCCCTGGCAATTGGATTTGCTGGTGCGCCGTGCATCCGGGCCATTGGACACAGAATTTACCCGGTTTAGTGGAAATTACAGTATTCCCGATAACTACGTTGATCGACCTGAACCCATTATTGAGCAGCCGATTTGGGTACAGGTTTGGTACGACAAGATGTTTCAGATTGTGATTTTAAGTATTGGCTTATTGGTGTTAACTGCCATTATGTTGTTTCAGGATATCTTGGTGCGTTATCCGCGCATCCTGGCCCCCTTACGCATCGGATTTTTGATTTACACTGTGGTGTTTATCGGTTGGTATGCCCTGGCACAATTGTCCGTGGTCAACATTCTCACCTTTACCCATTCTTTGATGTCTGATTTTAGCTGGTCATCTTTCCTTATTGACCCGATGATGTTTATTCTCTGGTGTTTTGTGGCCATCAGCATTTTAATGTGGGGCCGAGGGATATATTGCGGTTGGTTATGTCCCTTTGGTGCCTTACAAGACTTGGTTAACAAAGCGGCCCGTAAACTTAAGGTTAAACAGATTGAAGTTCCGTTTGGCTTACACGAACGTTTATGGGCCATTAAATACATCATTTTACTGGTTTTATTTGCCATTTCGCTGAATTCCCTGGAAACCGCAGAAATGTATGCCGAAGTGGAACCTTTTAAAACCGCCATTACTTTACGATTTATGCGTGACTGGACTTTTGTGCTTTATGCCGTGGCTTTGGTGGCGGTATCCATGTTTAACCATAAATTTTATTGTCGCTACGTCTGTCCGTTGGGTGCCGGTCTGGCCATTCCTTCGCGTTTACGTTTGTTTGACTGGCTGAAACGTCATCGCGGTGATTGTGGCACCCCATGCCAAATCTGCGCCAATGAATGTGAAGTTAAAGCCATTCACCCCAACGGTGATATTAATCCCAATGAATGCCACTACTGTCTTGATTGTCAGGTCACTTATTGGGACAGTGAGCGCTGCCCACCCATGATTAAGCGCCGCAGGCGCTATGAAAAAGCCAGTCGCACACCCCAAAAAAACAACCCACCCAATGCCGCGAGCGCCGCAGGTGCGACCCCGCGAAACATTCCCATCAATCTTGTGGAGTAAGTTATGAAAGAAGAAGACAACAATGAAAGCAACAACAAATCTAATAACAATGAACCGCAAAACAATACGCGGCGCCATTTTCTAAGAAACACGGCGGTAACGGGTGTGGCCGGTGCCGGCCTGGTCAGCGGTTTTGGTGCGGCCTCTTTGCTAAACAGTCATTCAGCGCAGGCAGCCAGTGATAAAAAAGGCATTGAAGTGGCCCCCGGTGAACTCGATGAATACTATGGTTTTTGGAGTGGTGGTCATTCCGGTGAAGTTCGTGTTCTGGGTGTACCTTCCATGCGTGAGTTAATGCGTATTCCGGTGTTTAATGTGGACAGTGCCACCGGCTGGGGTATTAGCAACGAATCCCGACGCATTCTTGGCGAATCGGCAAAATTTCAGGCGGGCGATGCACACCACCCCCATGTTTCAATGACTGATGGCCGTTATGATGGCAAGTATTTATTTATCAATGATAAGGCCAACACCCGAGTCGCTCGGATTCGTCTGGATATTATGAAAACCGATAAAATCACCACCATCCCCAATGTCCAGGCCATTCATGGTCTGCGCTTACAAAAAGTGCCGCACACCAAGTATGTATTTGCCAACGCTGAATTTCCGATTCCGCAAATTAATGATGGTCGGGACATGGAAAAACCGGAAAACTACTACACCATGTTTAATGCCATTGATGCTGAAACCATGGAAGTGGCCTGGCAAGTGATTGTCGATGGTAACTTGGACAATACCGATGCTGATTACACCGGACGGTTTGTGGCCTCGACCTGCTATAACTCAGAAAAAGGTGTGACCTTGGTCGAGACCATGCGTAATGAACGCGACTGGGTGGTGGTGTTCGATGTGGCGGCCATAGAAAAAGCCGTGGCAGCCAAAAAATTCAAGACCTTAGGTGATTCAAAGGTGCCCGTGGTTGATGGGCGCAAGGGATCAGAACTGACCCGTTATATTCCGGTTCCTAAAAATCCCCATGGTCTAAATACCTCACCGGATGGTAAATATTTTATTGCCAACGGAAAACTGTCTCCAACCTGTTCAGTGATTGCCATTGATAAACTGGCGGATCTGTTTGCCGATAAGATTAAACCCCGGGACACCATTGTGGCTGAACCTGAATTGGGACTGGGGCCATTGCACACCACTTTTGATGGTCGTGGCAATGCTTATACCACGCTGTTTATCGACAGTCAGGTTGCCAAATGGAACATCGCCGATGCCATTCGCCACTATCAAGGTGAAGAGGTCAATTATCTGCGACAAAAACTGGATGTCCATTATCAGCCCGGTCACAACCATGCCAGCCTCACCGAATCCCGTGATGCCGATGGTAAGTGGTTGGTGGTGTTAAGTAAATTCTCCAAAGATCGTTTCTTACCGGTGGGACCTTTACACCCTGAAAATGATCAGTTGATTGATATATCCGGTAAAGAAATGAAGCTGGTTCATGACGGGCCGACTTATGCCGAGCCGCATGACTGTATTCTGGTGCGGGCCGATCAAATCAACCCATTAAAAATTTGGAAACGTGATGATCCATTCTTTGCCGAAACTGTGGCAATGGCCAAGGAAGATGGTGTCACCCTTGAGGGTGATAATAAAGTAATCCGAGATGGTAAAAAGGTCCGGGTGTATATGACTTCGGTGGCCCCAACCTTTGGTTTGACTGAATTTAAGGTTAAGCAGGGCGATGAAGTGACCGTGGTGGTAACCAACTTAGACCAAATCGAGGATTTGACCCATGGTTTTTGTATGATTAATCATGGTGTGCAAATGGAGGTATCACCCCAGCAAACAGCAAGTGTCACCTTTGTTGCCGACAAGCCGGGTGTATACTGGTATTATTGCAACTGGTTCTGTCATGCCATGCACATGGAAATGTTCGGACGAATGTTGGTGGAGCCAGCCTGAATAGCTTGATTTAGACATTTATTTAATAAAAACGTGAGGCCGATGCAGTCACAGCTGCCACCGGCCTCTTTTTTCATGAGTCTTATGGTGTTACCAAAAACATTTAAAATGTCACAATTTTTACTGGCCATGGTGGCATTGTTTTTTGTCAGCGCCGACATCTCGGCGGCAAAACTAACCGCCAGCCCGGGCCAATCATTACAAACCATGATTGCTGGTGCCGATGATGGTGATGAAATTTTTCTGCCTGCCGGTCATTATGCCGGGCCAATAAACATTAGTCGCAGTGTTCATATCCGTGGCCAGGTCGGTACCGTTATTGATGGCGGTGGTGTTTCGCATGGATTGATTATTGCAGCACCCAGGGTTATCATCGAAGGGCTTGCTATCATTAATTGGGGCCACAACCTGACCCAACAAGACGCCGGTATTTTGGTACTGAACACTGCATCAGACAGTGTCATTAAAAACAATCAACTGACCGGACCGGGTTTTGGCATCTGGTTGGATTCAGTGCAGCGGGTACAAGTGATAAATAACAAGGTGCATGGCGACCCCCAATTGCGATCTCAGGACCGCGGCAATGGTATTCACTTATTCAATGTTCGTGATGTGCTGGTACAAGCCAATACGGTGAGCCACACCCGAGATGGTATTTATATTGATAACAGCAGCCACTGCCTGTTAAAAGACAATCAGATATCCGATTTGCGTTATGGCATTCACTATATGTATGCCTATGACAATCGCATTGAGGGGAATGTTACCCGAAACACCCGCACCGGTTATGCTTTGATGCAATCAAAACGCTTAACGGTCATCGCCAACCGTTCCATTGAAGATGATAATTATGGTATTTTAATGAATAACATCACCGGCTCGCTGTTGCGCCATAACCGGGTTGAACATATTCGTCAGCCGGTCAACCAACAACAAGGCCAGATCAGCGGTGGTGATGGCAAGGCTATTTTTGTCTATAATTCCCAGTTTAATCAGTTTCTGGATAACCGATTTGTAAGCAGTGATATCGGTATCCACTTAACCGCGGGTTCGGAGGATAATGTGGTGGCAGGCAATGCCTTTATCAATAATCGGCAGCAAGTCAAATACGTGGCCACCCGAGCTCAAGAGTGGTCAAAAAATGGCCGGGGTAATTACTGGAGTAATTATCTGGGATGGGATTTAAACGACGATGGTATTGGTGACACCGCTTTTGAGCCAAATGATGCCATGGATCGTCTGTTGTGGCGTTATCCGGCGGCTCGACCACTGATGCACAGCCCGTCAGTGTTAAGCTTGCGGTGGGCACAACGTCAATTTCCGGTGTTTCGTCCCCAAGGTGTTAAAGACAGTGCGCCGTTGATGGTTGAGCCGATTACCCCGCAGGTGGGGACATGAAGCCGGTGATTTGTTTTGACCAGGTCAGCAAATACTACGGCAAAATGGCCAGTCTTAAAGATATTAATCTCACCATTCAAGCGGGGGAAGTGCTGGCATTGTTGGGCCACAATGGTGCCGGAAAAACCACCGCCATGAAATTGATTTTAGGTTTGATTGCACCGACCCGGGGAAGCATTAGAGTGTTTGATGCAGCGCCCCATGGTGTTGCGGCTGACCGATTACGCCGGCAGGTGGGTTTTTTACCAGAAAATGTACATTTTTATGATCAACTGAGTGGTCTTGAAGTGCTCGATTATTTGGCACGACTGAAGGGTATTAACCGACAACAGGTCAGCAGTCTAATCGAGCAGGTGGGTTTGGGTTCAGCCGCCAACAGACGGGTCAAAACCTATTCTAAGGGTATGCGGCAACGACTGGGACTGGCTCAAGCCTTGTTGGGAAAGCCCAAATTGATGTTACTGGATGAAGCCACCACCGGTCTGGATCCGGCCGCCACTCGAGACTTTTACAGCACCATTAATAATCTGCGTCAGCAAGGTTGTACAGTGCTGTTATCGTCGCATATATTGTCAGGAATCGAACCGTATTTAGATCGGGCACTGATTCTTGGTCAGGGTCACTGTCTGGCTTTGGGCAACCTTGACCAGCTCCGCCAACAAACCAACTTGCCGCTGACTGTGCGCGTCACCGGGAGTTCCCATGTGTCACAATTAATTGCCACCGGTCCGCCAACAGAAAGCTGTTCGCAAGAGGCTAATGTTTGGAATTTAGCCATTAATCCTGCCGATAAAATGGCATTATTGCGTCATTTGAGTAACAGTTCAGAGGTGACCAATATCGAATTGTTACCACCTGGTTTAGAACAAATATATCATCACTATTCAGCCAACCCGCTGACCACAGAGGTTTCATGAGAACCATAATAACAATCGCCGGTAAGGAATTTCGTGATGGTTTACGCAATCGTTGGGTGCTGGCCATTACTGTGGTGTTGGCCGTATTGGCGGTGGGTATTGCGTATTTTGGTGCCGCGGCCAGTGGCGGTTTGGGGTTTACCTCGCTGGCCACCACCATCGTCAGTCTGGCAACACTGGCGGTGGTTCTGATTCCTTTGATTGCTTTATTACTGGCTTATGATGCCATCGTCGGTGAACAGGAATCCGGCACACTGCTGTTACTGTTGACCTATCCGCTCAGTCGCTCGACCCTGTTGTTGGGGAAATTTTTAGGTCATGGATTGATTCTTGGGGTGGCCATTACTCTGGGATTTGGCATCGCCGGCGTGGTGATTGCCGTGGGTGCCGAAAATGTCAATCTCTATCAGCTCGCCGTTAGCATGGTTCGCTTAATTGTCAGCAGCTTACTGTTGGGGTGGGTGTTTATTGCCATGGCTTATCTAATCAGTGTCAGTGTCGCAGAAAAAGCCCGGGCCGCCGGACTGGCCCTAATTGTCTGGTTTATATTTGTGTTGGTCTTTGACCTCGCGTTGCTGGCATTACTGGTGGGCTCCCAGCAGGGCGGTGACTGGTTACCTTACTTGTTGTTGCTTAATCCCACCGACTGTTTCCGCCTGATAAATCTCACCGGACTGGAAGCCGCGCAGGCTTTTTCCGGATTAACCAGTATTGCTCGTAACAGTGCCTTTCAACCGGGTTGGTTGATGCTCATCTTATTGGTCTGGATTGTAGTGCCTTTAAGCTTGGCCCTGTTGCGCTTTCGTCGCCACAGTTTATAACAATTCGGAGAGACCCATGTTACGTTATGCCATCGTCCTGTTCATTGCCTCAGTGCTTTTAGCGGCTTGTCAAACTGACACGCAACAGAACACCACAGCTACACCACAAATAATCACAAGCGGTGACAGTTGTCACCTGTGCGGAATGATTATTAAAAATTTTCCCGGCCCCAAAGGTCAGGCTTTTGTTAAAGGCAATCAACAAGCCCAAAAATTTTGCTCCACCCTTGATTTGTTCAGCTTTGTTTTACAACCGGAAAATCAAACCCAGGTCAGTCAAGTCTTTGTCCATGATATGGGTGCAACAGACTGGCAAAATCCCGAGGATGAATTCTTTATCAATGCCGCCAATGCCTGGTATGTGGTGGGACATAATCAACGGGGTGCCATGGGCCATACCCTGGCGTCTTTTGCAGTGCAGCAAAAAGCCAGACAGTTTTGTCAACAAAACGGTGGCCGTGTGATTGCCTATGATGACATTGACTTGCTACTTTTGGGTCAATTGGGGCGCGGTGAGCTGGATGGTAATTCAGCGGACAATGCTGACTGTCAATAATCCCATCATTTAATCTGACCGCATTGATGCACTGTCGATAAACTGTAATTTTGCCAGCCTGGCATATAAGGGGTTACTTTTAATCAACTCGGCATGTCGACCTGAGGCCACCAATTCACCATCATCCAGAACCAAAATCTTATCGGCTTTTTTAATGGTGGCCAGGCGGTGGGCAATCACCAAAGTGGTGCGTTTTTGCATCAACTGATTGAGTGCTTGTTGCACCATTTGTTCACTTTCGGCATCCAGCGCACTGGTGGCTTCGTCTAATAACAGCACCGGCGGATCGGTCATAATGGCGCGGGCAATGGACAATCGTTGAGCCTGACCTCCGGATAAACGCACCCCACGTTCGCCTAAATAAGTGTCATAGTGCTCTGCCAAATTATCGATAAACTGATGGGCGTGGGCGGCTTTGGCAGCGGCTTCAATGGCGGCACTGTCGGCATCGGGTCGACCATATGCAATGTTTTCAGCCGCTGAGGTTGAAAATAATGTGGCATCTTGAGCCACCAGTGCAAACTGGCGCCGCAGGTCGGTTAAGGCGTATTGATTGATGTTGACACCATCAATGAGAATGGTGCCTTGTTGGGGCTCATAAAATCGCAGTAACAATTGAAACAAAGTGGACTTACCCGCTCCAGATGGTCCCACCACCGCCACCGTCTGACCGGGAATAATTTCAAAAGTAATGTTTTTTAATACCGCCATATCTGGCCGGCTGGGGTAAGCAAAGCTAACATTGTTGAAAGCCAAATGACCCAAAACCGTGTGTGTAAATTGGTTCGGTTGTGGTGGTGATTGAATGGGGTTTTCGGTGTGCATCAATTCCACAATGCGCTCCAGGGCACCGGCGGCTTTTTTTAATTCACTCCACACCGTGGTCAGCGCACCGGTTGAAGTGGCGGCCATCACCGCATACATCACAAACTGACTCAAGGTGCCGGCGGTCATGGTGCCGTTAATCACATCCTTGGCGCCCAACCATAACACCAACACAATCCCGCCAAACACCACAGCGCCTACCAAAACCGTTAGTATCGTGGTCATGCGAATGGAATTGACTGCGGCAGTAAAAGCACGGTTAACGGCCACGAAGAAACGCTCACGTTCACGGGCTTCCTGACCATAGGCTTGCACCGTATGAATGGCGTTAATGGTTTCTGTGGCCAGCGCCGACGAATCAGCGATGCGGTCTTGTTCTATCCGTGATAACTTCTGAATACGACGACCGGTAATGACCAAAGGGATGACCACCATCGGAATGAGAAAACCAATGTACATGGCCAACTTTGGACTCGATACAATCATCATAAAAACAGCCCCAATAAAGGTGACGAAAGAACGTAAGGCAATGGAAAAGGTACTGCCGACCACGGTTTCGACTAAGGTGGTGTCAGTGTTAATACGGGATAATATTTCACCGGTCTTGGTGGTTTCAAAAAATTCAGCCGATTGGCCAATGACTTTGCCATAGACTTGTTTGCGTAAATCGGTGACCACTCGTTGGCCAATCCAACTGACCCAATAATATCGCAGAGAAGTGAAGATGATCATGGCAATGGAAACCGCAAACACCAAAATAAAGTATTGACTCAAACGGTCCTGGTTTTCAGCGGAGAAACCCAAATCAATCATCAGTTTAAAGGCCACCGGAATGGCTAAATTGGCCGCCGCACCTAAAATCAGAAACAGTAAAGCGGTGAGGATGGCTTTTTTATAAGGTCGTAATAAGGGCAGCACCAACTTTAAATGGGATAAGGCGGCTTTTTCACGGTCTTTGGAATGGTTTTTGGGTTGGGCCATGCTGAGTGATTTTGGGCAAAAGTCAATTATACGCTGTCAATCGCTGCACAGGGCGGTGATTTCATTGTGAATATGCGATAATTGAGCCCTAAACATACCCAAGAAGACATCGTTGATGTTGACTTGCTTTAACCGCCGATTTTTCATATTGAGCCCGGATGACATGTCACAATACCCCTTTCAATTTTGGCCCGCCGTCAATTCGGCACATCATAAACGCCAAGCCATTTATTTTGCCCATGCCAATGCCTATCCACCGGGCAGTTATCAGGCCATCATTGATGGATT
>QQUO01000216.1 GCA_008501575.1 Pseudomonadota bacterium | reverse complement strand
TTCATGAAAAAGAACAAACCCAATTAATCAAAGATGCCATTCATGGAAACCATGGATCGGCCATAGACGCGGAGTAATAATAAAATGAGCCTTGATGTAAAAGTACCGGTTTTACCCGAATCAGTGAGTGACGCTACCGTCGCCACCTGGCATAAAAAACCAGGCGACACAGTTCGTCGTGATGAAAACCTGGTGGATTTAGAAACAGATAAAGTGGTGTTGGAAGTGCCCTCACCGGTGGACGGTGTGTTGGAATCCATCAAAGCGGATCCCGGTGACGTGGTGGAAGCCAATGATGTCATTGCCGTGGTTAAAGAAGGCGAAGTGAAAGATGAACCTGAAGCCGAGCAACCTTCTCAGCAGGCTGATAAAGACACACCATCGGAAAAACCAGCGACTCCACAAGCCACTGAGCAACAAGTGGATACCGGCTCAGCCGGTCCTGCTGCCCGTAAAATGATGAAAGATGAAAACATCGATGCCTCACAGGTCGAAGGTTCCGGTCGTGGTGGACGCATTACCAAACCTGATGTTATGAATGTTGCCAACACACCTATGGAAGAACGGGTGCCCATGAGTCGCTTGCGTGCAACGATTGCCGATCGCATGGTCGAAGCCCAATCCACTGCAGCCATGTTAACCTCGTTCAATGAAGTTGATTTGCAAGCGGTGATGGATATTCGCAGAAAATATAGAGATGAATTCCAGAAAAAACACGGCATTAAACTGGGCTTAATGTCATTCTTTGTAAAAGCAGCCACAGAAGCCTTAAAACAATATCCCATCATCAATGCTTCCTTAGAAGATCAGGACATTGTCTATCACCGCCAACAAAATATCGGTATTGCGGTAGCCACCGAGCGTGGTCTGGTGGTTCCGGTGTTGAAAAACACCGCCGCCATGGGCCTGGCCGATATTGATGGTGCCATCCGTGACTATGCCGAAAAAGCCAACAGCGGTAAGTTGGCCATGGACGATTTACAAGGTGGAACTTTTACCATCACCAACGGTGGGACTTTTGGCTCTTTGATGTCTACCCCGATATTGAATATGCCACAAAGTGCCATTATGGGTATGCACACCATTAAGGAACGACCGGTGGTGATTGAAGGCGACATTGTCATTAGACCCATGATGTACCTGGCATTAACCTATGATCACCGCATTATTGATGGTAAAGACGCGGTTCTGTTCCTGGTTGCCATTAAAGAAATGCTGGAAGATCCTGCCAGAATACTGTTAAACCTGTAAGCCAATAAATTTACAAGGAGAAAATAATTATGAGTGATCAATATGATGTGGTTGTTATTGGCGGTGGTCCAGCCGGGTATGTGGCGGCCATCCGGGCAGCCCAGGGCGGCTTAAAAACCCTTTGTGTCGACCGTTTTAAAACCAAGGACAACGAATACGCTTTAGGCGGCACCTGTTTAAATGTCGGCTGTATCCCATCCAAAGCACTGCTTGATTCATCCAAACATTACGAACAAATGACCGGTCATTACGATGTCCATGGCATTTCCTTTAAAGATGCCAGCATTGATGTCGCCACCATGATTGGCCGCAAGGATAAAATCGTCAAACAACTCACCGGTGGCATTAAGCAATTGTTTAAAGCCAATAAAGTTAATTATATTGCCGGCAGTGGTCGTTTATTAAAAGACCGTAAAGTTGAAATTACCACCGAAGATGGCAAACAAGAAGTCAGTGGTAAACACATTATTCTGGCCTCTGGTTCTGTGCCAATGTCGATTCCCAATGTGGAAGTCGATAACAACCACATTTTAGACAACACCGGCGGGCTTAATATTGCCCAAGTACCACAAAAATTAGGCGTGATTGGTGCCGGCGTGATTGGCCTGGAAATGGGCAGTGTCTGGCGCAGAGTCGGCAGCAAAGTCACCATTTTTGAAGCCATGGATGACTTTTTGGGTTCTTGTGACAAGGCCATTTCCAAAATGGCTGCCCGCGAATTTAAGAAGCAAGGCCTCGATATCCACTTATCGACGTTTGTTAAATCCGCTGAAGTGAAAAATAATCAGGTCGAAGTGGTGTATGAAAAGGACGGCGAAAAACACACCGAAACCTTCGATAAACTGTTGGTGGCTGTTGGCCGTCGTGCAGAAACTGAAGGGTTACTCAGTGATGATTGTGGCGTTAAACTAACTGATCGTGGCCAAATTGATGTCAATGATGAATGCCAAACAAACGTGGAAAATGTTTGGGCTGTGGGCGATGCTGTGCGAGGCCCGATGCTGGCCCACAAAAGCTCAGAAGAAGGCTCGGCTGTGGTTGAGCGCATCTTAGGTGAACATGGTCATGTTGATTTTAATACCATCCCATGGGTGATTTACACTGAACCTGAAATTGCCTGGGTAGGAAAAACCGAAGAGCAGCTTAAAGAAGCTGATATACCCTACAAAATTGGCACCTTTCCATTCGCTGCCAACGGTCGTGCCCTGGCCATGAATGAACCCACCGGTATGGTGAAATTATTGGCCCATGAAGAAACCGATGTGTTGTTGGGTGCCCATATTTTTGGTGCCGGTGCTTCTGAACTGATTGCAGAATGTGTGGTGACCATGGAATTCAAAGGTTGTTCTGAAGACCTGGCGCGCATTGTCCATGCCCACCCGACTCTATCTGAAGCGGTCTTCGAAGCCGCCATGAGTGTTGATAAGCGGGCGGTGCATAAAGCCAATTAAACCCGCACTTAACAGTGTCACACTAAAAAGCCGGTTAAAAAACCGGCTTTTTTAGTGCTTAATCAGATTGATTCATTAATCCAAAGATAATGATGATTTGGTTTTCTTACGGCGCTCACGTTCTTTGTCTCGATACTCACCAACACAGCTGTCCTGGTCATACATCACACAAGCCAGATAGTCTGTGGCTTCAACCAAAGCGGCACGAATGGCTTTTCCGGTTGGGGTTTTTTTATGACCACCCAAAGAACCGCCAAAACCACCGCGAGATAAGCCGACACGCATGCCGCCGCCCTTAGAGCGACCTTCCACAGTACGAACAAACTCAACTTCACCGGTGGTGGCATTAACCACCCGCAAATCAATGGCTAAATAGGCCTGTTCACTTTTACCGCCTAAAGAAATACCTTTAAAGCTAAAGCCACCGCCGGTGCCTTTGGTGTTTTCTTCATAAGCAGCGACTTTACCGGTAATTAAATACTGGGCCCCGGTGACTTTACCCATTTTTGCCGCTGTGGCGGGATTAACCCGACCGGACGCGCCTAAATCCTGTTCACTCAGAACACTGTCCAGACGTTGACGCTCAACCACTTTAAAAGCTCCGGTTGAGGTCAGCTCATTGGCCAACATACCACCTAACTCATGCCCGACATCGGTTTTCCACCAATGGGCGCGGGTGTCATTGGTAAAATCCAACACCGCCACCACGGGCCGGTCTTTGGCCACTGTCATACCACTAAAGAAAGTCACAACTAATAAAACTAATATTTTACGCATACTATAAATACTCCCATTAAAATTCATTGCTAAATCACCTATATACTGTAACAATTTACGCCTAAATAAACTGACATTCAATATGAAAAATCAAAAATTAACCCAATTAAGGCAGCGTCTTGATGACATTGATGAACAAATTATAGCATTGATCGCTGAACGTCAGTTTAATGTTGAACAGATTGGAAATGTGAAGCTCGACACAAAATCACCCACCAGAGACTTTGGACGGGAAAAACAAGTCATTAATCATATCCGCACGGTTGCCGAGGATAAAAAGCTGAACCCTGACATTGCGCAAAGTATATTTGAACTCATTATTGAAACATCCTTAAGTAAACAAGAAGTCCAGAAAGTCAAAAGTTCAGGCTATGGCCATAATAAAAAGGCATTAATCATCGGCGGTAACGGCAAAATGGGTCAATGGTTTGCCCATTTTTTACAAGAACAAAACTTTACCGTGGAAATAAATGATGTCGAGCCCCTGGATAATCAGCACAATTTCAAGGCCGACCTCACTGAAATTGAACTTGACCATGATTTTATTATCATCGCCACCCCGATTCAAAAAAGCGTCGATATTCTTAATCAATTGCAACAGCTCAAACCCAGCGGTATTGTGATGGACATCAGTTCCATTAAAACACCTTTACGGCGCCCATTGCGGGCTTTACGCGACAGTGGCTGCCGCGTGGTTTCCATCCACCCCATGTTTGGGCCTGATATTCAATTATTATCCAACAAACATGTGATTTTTATTGATATGGGTGATGGCGACGCCTTAAACAGTGCCAAGCAACTGTTCCAACCCACCATGGTTGAGCGAATTGATATGAAGTTTGAGGACCATGATCGTTTAATCAGTTATGTTTTGGGTTTATCACATTTACTGAACATCATCTTTATGACGGTACTGGCTGAATCCGGAGAAGCGGCTGAGCTGTTGGCCAACTTATCCAGCACCACTTTTGATGCGCAATGGAACATCGCAGCCAATGTCACCCATGAAAACCCGGATTTATACTATGAGATTCAAAAGCTTAACCAATACAGCCCAACCATTATTAATGCCTTAGATGACACCATCAATCGCCTCAAGCAAATTCTCCACCATAACCACCAACATGCCTTCGTGCAATTAATGCAGCAAGCCAAAGAATATTTAACCATCCGCACACACCCAAACAACAGCCAATCCTAAAACACCCTGACAAACCCAAAAAAAATTAATTTAATTATTTTTGAGGGTTTTGTGTGGCTGTTTCGCTTTTATAGGTAACGGCGATTAATAATCGCATATCTGAATAGATGTAACCTGTAAAAAGCATTGCGGCACAGATAATATTAAATAGCCAGAATGATCAGGTTTTTGCTTCATGTTCAGTCATTTGCTGCCGCTCCTCAGGCACGATAGCAACAACCCATTGGGGGATGTGGTTGTTAAATTTAACGTTTGGGGAAACGTTAAATATTTAGCAAGTTTATCTTGCCTATCGCAGATGACTGAACATCTTTTTTTTATCTCGCCTAATTGTCACGTCTATTGTCCGGCCAAATCTTTTTATTAACACTTTAACAATCGATTTAGCTTGTACCCTGCGAAATTGAACCTATATAATTATGGTTAAACACATTCAATCATAACGACAAGGTATATCAATGAATTTAAAAAACATGAAAACAGCCAACCCGGCAATGAACCAATTTGAGCAACATGCCATCAGCTTGGGGCCTGTGGATGAACTGATTAAAGATGATGCCCAACGGATGACCGTTAACGGCACCATCAACAAAACCGGCATTTTATTGCTGATAATGACCGTTGTGGCTGCCTGGACCTGGCAGACCATGCTCAATGACCCGGGGCTGGGTCGAACACTGATGTTAACCGGTATGTTTGGTGGTTTGGTGGTGGGTTTAGTGGTGGCCTTTAAACCCCAATTTGCGGTCGCCGGCTCCATGATTTATGCGGTCTTACAAGGACTTTTTGTCGGTGGTATTTCAGCCATCTTTGAGGCCCGTTATCCGGGTTTGGTGTCACAAGCCGTGGGCTTAACGGTGGCGGTGATGTTCGCCATGCTGTTTAGTTACCGCACCGGTTTGATTAAAGTCACCGAAACATTTAAGAAAGTCATCGTCTTTGCCACCATGGGCATTGCTCTGTTTTATTTGGTTTCTTTGGTGGCTGTTTTTGGCTTTGGTGCCAACATCAGTTACTTCAACACTGAAAACGCCTCCATGCTCAGCATCGGGCTGAGTCTCTTTGTGGTTGGAATCGCCGCTTTGAACCTGGTGCTGGACTTCGATTTCATCGAACGCGGCAGCGAGCAAAACCTGCCCAAACATTTTGAATGGTATGGTGCCTTTGGTTTAATGGTTACCCTGGTGTGGTTATACATTGAACTGTTGCGCTTATTGGCCAAATTAAGAGATTAATGCATGACCGTCACCGTCATTCAAGCCGACTACCGAAATGCGCAGCATGCCCGACATGTGATTGAGCTTTTGGACTGCTATGCCACTGACCCCATGGGCGGTGGCATGGCCTTGAGTGACTATACCGCGCAAAACTTAATTTCGGTTTTGGCAGAACGTGACGATGCCTTTAGTATTTTGGCTTATGTGGATGGCCAGCCGGCTGGTTTAGTCAATTGCTTTGAGGGATTTTCCACTTTTGCGTGCCGACCGCTCATTAATATTCACGATGTGGTGGTGGCCGGCGAATACCGGGGCATGGGCATTAGTCGTAAAATGTTTGACATGGTGGAAGACATCGCCCAGCAACGCAGCTGTTGTAAACTAACCCTGGAAGTGGTTTCCGGAAACACCACCGCGCAAGCCGCTTATGAACGTTTTGGTTTTAAGCCCTATCAATTGGATGAACACCACGGTTTCGCCATGTTTTGGGAAAAAGCCCTGTGACCTCTAAGCAGTTGTTTATCAGTCTGTTCCTGTTGCTCATAGTAACGGGCTGCCAGCCACAATCTGATAATGAGCAAACCCTGACCTCAGAAGCTATGGCGTGTACCAAGGATGCCAAAATATGTCCTGATGGTCAAACCGTAAGCCGCAATCCTGATCTGAATTGTCAATTCGACCCGTGCCCGGAACCTGCTTCAGAAATTGAATGTATGGAAGATATGAAACAATGTCCTGATGGTTCCTTTGTCAGGCGAGATGCCAGCCTAAATTGTCAATTCAAACCCTGCCCATTAGCCAATAAAGAACCAGACAGTCCGATATTCTGCACCCAAGATGTGGCGCAATGTGCCGATGGCAGTTATGTCGGTCGTGACCCCAAAAATAATTGCCAGTTTAAACCCTGTGACGATGGCTCAATCCCCGGACGCTCAAAAGCCCGCCTCGATTAAAGCCTGCCAGGTGGGCAATTCCTCAATATCTTTATCCCGAAAAGCCAGGTCTTTCAAGGCCGCATTATTAATAATTAAGGCCGGATCAATGTCCGCTTTTTGGGCTTTTTCTTTGACCGCCTTTTTCATCGCCTGAAACTTTTGTCCCTGACGACTGGAAAGTTTAATCTTTTTAGGCGGTTCGCCATAATCAACTTTTTCCTGGTTGTGCAAAGCCAGCAATAAGTCGCGGCCATTGTACTTAATAAATTTTGGATACAAACCAACCGTAAACAAATCTTCAAATTGGTTCACCTTTTTAACGATGGCCATAATTTCAGGTGGCTTTAATATCCAGTTGCGGGGTTTATTGCGTTTCTGGGCCATCTGATCTCGCCACACCAGCAGGCGCCATAATCGCTCGGATTCCGCTGCCGTCATCACCTGGTTTTTCACCAGTTTCTGAAACATTTTATAATTGTGGCCATCACTGTCTAAATTATCCAGCTGCTGTTGCATCAGCACAGTAAATAATGGCATCAAATTACGCGCATCCACGCGCTGTGAAAGCTGCTTTTTTAAATCGCTTAAATAATAAATATCTTCAACCGCATAAGCCATCTGAGCATCAGATAATGGTCGTTGTAACCAATCAGATCGACTCATGCCCTGGGTAAGGCTGACTGCAAATTCAGCTTCCACCAAATTCTGATAAGAGGTGTGCAAGGAATAGCCGGCCAAAGCAGCGGCCACCTGTGTATCAAAAACTGTCTCTGGTTTAGACCGGGTCACTTGTTGCCACAACTCCAAATCCTCCGAGCCCGAATGTAAAATCAGTTTTTTAAAGGCCGGTAAAAACAAGTCCGCCAAATCTTTAATGGCAATGTCCACCAAATAAAAGGTATCATTGATAGCAACTTGCAGTAAGGCCGGATTAAGGTAAAAGGTTCGGGAGCGCTCAAACTCGGTGTCCACGGCATAATACGCTTGTCCCTGGACCTGTGAGAGTAAATTTTGAGCGACATTAATGTCATCAATGAATTGAAAATTTGATAGAATTTTAGCCATGAAAGCAATCAGAACATTTTATTATATTGGACTCATTATTGTATTGGTCGCTTGTCAACATGCAACCAAAAATATCGATAATGATGATTCTAAACTCACCATTTTAGCCGTTAACGACGTCTATCGCATTGCCGGTATTAATCAGGGCGATACCGGTGGTCTGGCGCGGGTACGCGCTTTAAGAACCCGGCTTGAGGCCAATGCTGAGCATGTATTACTGTTACATGCAGGTGATTTTTTACACCCGTCTTTTAACAGCAAACAGGACAATGGCCAGGCCATGATTCGCACCATGAACCATTTAGATGGCCAAGCCCAGGTGTTTGACGATGACATGCTGGTAACCTTTGGTAACCATGAATTCGACAAAGGCCGCTTAAAGCATGTGGCTATCATGAATGACTTGCTGAACCAGTCTGAATTTACCTGGCTGGACAGCAACATCGAATGGCGTGCCGATGGCATTCAATCAGAACGGCTAAAACCCTATGCACTTAAGCAGTTCGGCGCTTATAAAGTCGGAATTTTTAGTGTCACCACAGACATGGCTCATCCCGAATACATCAGCCGTTTTGATGATTTTACCCAAACCGCTGAGCACTATGTGCCGATGTTACGCCAGGCCGGTGCTGATTTTGTCATTGCCCTGACCCACCAGACCATGGCCGATGATCAGGCCATGATGGCACTGCCTAAAATCCACCGCCCAGATATCATCTTGGGTGGTCACGAACATTACGCCCAGGCTAAAATTGTCAACGGCCAATGGATTTTAAAAGCCGATGCCGATGCCGCATCAGCAGTGGTTGTGGAAATTGATTTGGCCAACCCCGAAATGCCTTTGCTGCCACAAGTGATACCCTTGGCCGATAATATAAACCCCGACCCTGACACCTTAAGTCTAATTAAACAACTCAATGCGGACATTGAACAGCACTATTGTGCTACCCGTCAATTAGAAGCTCGCTGCCTGCAGCAGGTTGTGGGAAAAACCCGAACGGAATTGCTGGCTGAAGAAACCACCATCCGCCGTTTTGAGACCAATTTAGGCAATTTATTGGCTGATTTAAGCCTGCAGGCTTTCCATGCCTGTGGCGCTGATGTGGCCTTGCTTAATTCCGGCAGTATCCGCTTAAATCAAAACATCCCATCAGGTGGTGCCATTATTGCCAAACACCTGCATGAAATGTTTCCCTATCCCAGTAATTTACAATTAATCGAAATCCCCAAACAAAGGCTGCATGATATATTACAACACAGTGTCTCCAACTGGACTGCCAACGGCCATTGGTTACAAGTCGCAGGTTTATCCTTCATTCATAACCCCGGCACGGAAACGGCCCACCACATCCATTTAAATAAAAATGAAGCGCCTTTGTCTGATTCAGACAGCGGAACAATTCGGGTGGTGATGCCTCATTATTTACTGTCAGCCGATACTGATCAGGATGGTTACACCATGGTCAACGAAAGCATGATAAAAGAATGTGGTGCCAATGGCAGCGAACTCAAAGATTTATTCATTGAGTATTTAAAGACAAAGCCGAACGGCATTGCCCCGCAGCGAGATTATCGAATTTGCAACACCACACGAGACAACTGTTTGAATGAGCATTAAAGAAGTCATCATGGCGCTTATTTGGCTGGTTTTGGTCGGCATATTATATTCGCTGAAAACCGGTCCTAAT
>QQUO01000281.1 GCA_008501575.1 Pseudomonadota bacterium | reverse complement strand
GTTCGCCGAATTTAATATGTGGTCAAGTATTGGTGGTTTTGCCTTTGGTTTGGCACAAGTGTTCTTTGTTTATATTGTCATTAAAACCGTTCGTGGTGGTCAAAAAGCCACCGCCCAGGTATGGGACGATGCCAAAGGTTTAGAGTGGACAGTGCCTTCTCCGGCACCGCATCATACTTTTGATGAATATAAGCCGGTTGATTTAAGCAAAATGGCCCATGGTGATAATCACTAATGGAACCACGAAAAGTACATAACCCTCAACAACGCCGAGGTATTAAGAAAACAGTCGCCATCTTAGCGGTGGTGGCTGTTGGCTTATTTTTATGGTCTGTATATTTAGTGTTACAACAAGCCAATGTTTGATAGTGTCGGGAATACTTTAAAAGCTTTATTAGCCATTGCTGTGCTAATGGTTGGTTTTGGCTTTGTGCTGGTGCCACTTTATGATGTGGTTTGTGATATTACCGGCTTAAATGGTAAGACCGGTGTCACCACCACCGCTGAAGTTGAAAAAAACCAGCAGGCAGTTGATAGCAATCGTACGGTCACAGTACAATTTGATGGTAATGTGAAAAGTGATTTACCGTGGGCATTTCATCCCACCGAATTTTCCATGGAAGTTCAGTTAGGTCAACTTTATCACACTGAGTATTATGCTAAAAATACTGCAGCTGTTGAAATAATTGGCCAAGCCGTGCCCAGTGTTGCACCGGCCAGGGCGTCCAAGTATTTTAATAAAACCGAGTGTTTTTGTTTTACCGAGCAATTGTTAAAAGCAGGCGAAGAAATGCAAATGCCATTGACTTTTATTATCAGCAGGGATTTACCTGAGAACGTCAAGTTAGTGACACTTTCTTACACCTTTTTTAATAAATACCAGGTTGTTGACAGCACCGCGTCGGACACCATTAATCCGCACAATAACAGTTAATATTTATCGAGTAGTGAATCATGACAGAAATGAGTGAAAAACAATATTACGTACCCCATACTGCTAAGTGGCCGATTGTCGCTTGTCTGGGCTTATTTATCACCGTTATCGGTGCCAGTCTTAAATTCAACAGTCTTGACCTTGAACCGACCACACCCTGGGTCATGTATTTGGGTTTTGCCATTTTAATTGTGATGTTTTTTGGCTGGTTTGGTGAAGTCATCAAAGAAAGTGAGGACAACCTGTACAATAAACAGGTGGACGGTTCCTTTCGGGCTGGTATGATTTGGTTTATCTTTTCTGAAGTGATGTTTTTTGCATCTTTCTTTGGGGCTTTATTTTATGCCAGAACTTTCGCCGTGCCGTGGCTCGGTGGTGAAGGCACCAATTTAGCCACCAACGTACAGTTGTGGCCCGGCTATGAAGCGGTGTGGCCAACCAATGGGCCGGCTGATGTAAATGGCCGATTTGAAACCATCAGCGCATTTTCATTGCCATTGGTTAATACCCTGTTGTTATTGACCAGTTCAATCACCATCACCATAGCGCACCATGCCTTACGGGCCAATGATCGTAAGAAAACCATTATTTGGATGATTGCCACGGTTCTTCTGGGTGCCACCTTTTTGTTTTATCAGGTGGAAGAATACATTGAAGCCTACCAACATCTGAACTTAACCCTTAAATCGGGTATTTATGGTTCAACCTTTTTCATGTTAACCGGTTTCCATGGTTTACATGTTACCTTGGGCACCATAATGTTGATTGTTATCACTGTGCGCTTAATGAAAGGTCACTTTAAAGCCCATGACCATTTTGGTTTTGAGGCGGTCGCCTGGTACTGGCACTTTGTGGATGTTGTCTGGCTGGGATTATTTATCTTTGTTTACGTACTCTAAGAGGCCTGATATTTAAGCGCTGCTTGTTCGCTCAAGTGGCGCTTGTTTCGCTGTTATGAAATATTTTATTGTTATTGTTTTTCTGTTTATTTTGTACAGCATGGGTTCTGCTCTTTTCTATCTGTCACGTGATAAGGGCCAAAGTAGTAACACCGTCCGCTTTTTAACTGTGCGTGTGGTGCTGTCGGTGGTCTTGTTTATGTTTATAATATTGGCCATGAAAATGGGCTGGATTGTACCCCATGGTTTGCAAGTAGTAGCCACCGGTTAAGCCGTGCAACAGGCACAGAAATTTCCTTGGGTATTTAGCTTGTTGTGGCTGGCAGTTTTACTGTTGATGGTTTGGGCTGGATTTTGGCAGTTGGATCGTGCCAATCAGAAAGAACAAATTCGCCAACAATGCAGTCGGGTGAATTTAAACAACCAAAAAAATTACTTGAGTGGCACGATATTAAGGATTATCAAACCGTTCAAATCACTGGTCACTACCACAACACTCATTTTTTATTGGCCAATCAATTCCATGATGGGCAGGTGGGGTTTAATGTATTGACCGCTTTTTTAACAGAACATAATATCTGGTTATTGGTTAATCGTGGCTGGATCGCTTCACCCAATATTGATGTAACTGTCGATGAAAAAAACATTCAATTATCCGGTATGTTGGCAGCTTGGCCAAGACCCGGTGTGCAGTTGGGGGAACAAGTGTTACAAAACATATCACAGCAACAGGTGACTTATTTACCCATTGAACAAACTAAGGTGTTTATGACACAACACTTATGTCAACGGGATAACTGTAGTATCTTAAATCGGGTGGTTAAATTGGATGGCGATGCTCAGGCAGGGTTTGTCCGAGATTGGCAAGCACCGATGATGACAGCAGCCAGACACCGTGCCTATGCGTTTCAATGGTTTATCATGTCTTTGGCTTTGTGTTTAATTTATTTATATTTTATTCGTAGATCTTATGCAATTAAAAAATAAAAACAGATTGACGATTTTAGTGGTCTTTTTATTGTTTGCGGTGCCGGTGATGGTGGCTTATCTGTTGGGCTCGGGGTTGATTGATTTTGAACCTGATAACACTAAAAATCATGGTGTTTTTATTTCCCCACCGATTAAACTGGCTGATTACACGGATGCAAAATGGGTGAACGACTTACCTGATCACTGGACTTTAATCTATCGAACATCTGAGATTTGTGATGAGACCTGTCTTGCCTGGGAGGATAAATTGCACCGCTTCAATCTGACATTGGCGCAAAATGCCGACAAATTAGAATTAATGCTGCTGGCAAACGATTTCAATCTGCGTCAGGAAGACCCATACAGCCACATTAAAAAAGTGGCCACAGGCGGTCATCAAGAATTAAATTCGATGTTCGATGAATTATCCAGTCAGTCTTTGGGTAAAGGCGAAGGCCTCTATGTGGTGGCGCCGGAGGGTTTTTTGATGATGGCTTTTACCCCGGATAATAAGCCTGAGGAAATCATCAAAGATTTAAAATTACTGGTTAAAAGAAAAGGTTAACAATGAAATACAAGCATTTGGCCTGGTTGGCTGTGGGATTGGCATTATGTGTGGTTATATTTGGTGCTTTTGTGCGCCTATCTGATGCCGGATTGGGTTGTCCCGATTGGCCGGGTTGTTATGGTCATTTAACCTGGCCGACACAGGCTGAAGAAATAGCCATGGCCAATCAAAACTTTCCTGAGCGAGCGGTGGAGGTACACAAAGCGTGGAAAGAGGTTGGCCATCGAATCTTGGCGGGGCTGCTCGGGATATTGGTGTTGGTATTATTTATTTGGGCTTTTCGTAAACGCCATTTAATGTCAGCCAAATTACCTTTTGTCATTGGCTTGGTCATCACGTTTCAAGCGGCCTTAGGCATGTGGACTGTGACATTAAAACTTCATCCAAGTATTGTCATGAGTCATTTATTGGGTGGTTTACTGACCTTGTCCTTGTTGACTTGGTTGGCCTGTCGCGAAACTGATGAAATAACCGGCTATCGATATGCCGGCCATGTCACCACCAAAATGGTGGTATGGGGATTGTTTTTGGTGGCACTTCAAATTGCTTTAGGGGGCTGGACCAGCGCCAATTATGCGGCCTTGGCCTGTACCGGGTTTCCACAATGTAATGGTCAATGGTGGCCCAATATGGATTTTATCCAGGGCTTTAACTTATTACGTGAGTTTGGCCCCAATTATGAATTTGGGGTGAAAGACGGACCGGCACGCATCGCCATTCAAATGACTCATCGTTTAGGCTTTGTGGTGGTGACTTTATACCTGTCCTGGTTAATTTATAAATTGACAAAAAACCGAGAATTGTTACCGATGGGGCTGATTATTGGTGCTTTACTGGCAGTGCAAATTGCCTTGGGCATCATCAATGTCACCATAAACTTACCGCTGACGGTGGCGGTGATGCATAACGGAGTGGCGGCTTTGTTGTTGGTCAGTTTGGTGTATCTGCTTTATAAAACCCGTCAGGCTTCTTATAATTAGTGTATGAGCCGAATTAAACAATATTTTGAACTGACCAAACCCGGGGTGGTGCTGTTGATATTATTCACCGCCTTTGTGGGTATGCTGTTGTCCATGCGTAACTTTCCTGAGTCAGAATGGATTGTTATTTTATGGGGACTTGTGGGTATTGCATTCAGTGCCGGCGGTGCTGCGGCCATTAATCACTGGGCTGATCAGAAGGCGGATAAAGTGATGCTCAGAACCCAACATCGACCATTACCCAGTGGCGGTTTAAAGACGGTCAATGTTTTGACATTTGCCGCCATTTTATCGATAGTCGGCACCTTGATTTTGGTTTATTTTGTGAACGTGCTGACTGCGGTCTTAACCTTTATTTCTTTGATTGGTTATGCCTTTGTTTACACCATGTTCTTAAAGCGGGTGACGCCACAGAATATAGTGATTGGCGGTTTGGCCGGTGCCACACCACCGGTATTAGGTTGGACCACGGTCACCGGGCAAGTGACCCCGGATGCCTTGTTGTTACTGGCCATTATTTATGTCTGGACGCCGCCGCATTTTTGGGCGTTGGCGATTTTCCGTAAAGAAGATTACAAAAAAGCCCACATCCCGATGCTACCGGTGACCCACGGGGTTAAGTTCACGGAATTACATATCATTTTTTACACAGTTTTATTATTTATTGTGACCTTGTTTCCCTTTTTGACCGGCATGAGTGGCTTAATATATTTAGTCGGCGCGGTTATTTTGGGCGGGCGCTTTCTGTGGATGACGTTTCAACTTAAACGCACAGAATCACCATTATTAGCGTGGAACACTTTTAAATATTCAATTTGGTATTTAATGTTGTTGTTTGCATTTTTGTTGGTAGATCATTATATTTTCTGGGGCGATGTCATGCCCCGATTGTTTGCAGAGCCGGTGGTTTGATTGATTCACATATTCATCTTGATGACCGGCGCTTTGATGCAGACCGTTCTCAGCTGTTGGTCGAAGCCAGGCAAACCGGTATAACCGGATTTGTGGTGCCTGCCACAATGGTTTCTGGTTTTGCTAAGATTAAAGCCCTGGCACACGAGCATGACGATGTTTTTCCGGCCTATGGATTACACCCTTATTTCGTTCATCAGCATCAGCCAAATGATTTACAGATTCTGGCCGATTTTTTGCAAAATAATCAGGCCGTCGCTTTAGGTGAGTGTGGTCTGGATTTTTATCGAGATGATTTAGACCGCAACAAACAACAGGTGTTTTTTGAACAACAGCTGGAAATGGCAAAAGACATGGATTTGCCGCTAATCTTACATGTTAATGGTGCAGTCCAGGCAGTTTTTGAGTTGTTAAAAAAACACCAGTATTTTAATGCTGTGATGCACAGTTTTAATGGTTCAGCGGAACAGGCGCGACAAATCACTGAAACCGGTGTAATCCTGGGGTTTGGCACAGCGGTGGTTAATCCGAATGCCCGTAAATTGCATCAAGTGATCAAGTCTGTGGCTTTAGAGCATATGGTGATTGAGACCGATGCGCCGGATCAACCGCTGTATAACAACAAAAACGGCAGAAATTTACCGGTGTGTTTATGGCAAGTGGCCGAGTTTATTGCTGAACAAAAAGACATTGCAGTGACACAATTAATTCAGGCATGCGATGACAATTGCCGCCGGGTGTTTGCATTATGAAAGAACGTTTTGGTGGGGTTGAGCGACTGTATGGGGCTGTGGGCTTTCAGCGATTGCAACAGGCCCATGTGGCGATTGTTGGCATCGGAGGGGTCGGTTGCTGGGCGGCTGAAATGCTGGCCCGTTCGGGGGTTGGTGAATTAACCCTGATTGATGCTGATGAGGTGTGTGTAACCAACATCAACCGCCAGGTTCATGCCTTAAACAGTACCGTGGGTCAGTTTAAAGTTAATGCCATGAAAGACCGTATTTTAGACATTAATCCGGATTGTGTGGTGCATGCTAAACAACAGTTTTTTATGGCCAGTAATGCCGAACAGCTACTTACTGCAGATTATGATTATTTAATTGATGCGGTTGATTCAGTGAAGCATAAGGTGCTGTTATTGGCGCTGTGTCGGCAACATAAGATTGCAGTAATCACCACCGGTGGTGCCGGCGGAAAAAGCCGAGCCAATAATTTACAAATTAAGGATTTGGCCCAAACCCACGGTGATCGGTTGTTAAAAAAAGTCCGTTATGAATTACGCCGTCACCATGGCCTTGAAACCTTGAAAAATTTTGATATCCCCGCCATTTTTTCCGATGAACCGATGGTGTTGCCGTTTTGCGAAAGCGCTGAACAACAGTCATACCGGCTGGATTGTGATTCGGGCTATGGCACCACAGCCACTGTTATCAGTGGTTTTGGGGTGATGGCCGCTGACCATGTAATACAAGCCATAATCACATAATAAGACGACAATTAAGCAGCCGTTATTGCGTGATTATGTGTCGCTTATTTAGGGATACGCAAAACCTGGCCCGGATAAATTTTATCGGGGTTTTCTAACATGGGTTGATTGGCCTCGAAGATCTTCGGATATTTCATGGCATCGCCATAAAATTGTTTGGCAATTTTACCCAAGGTATCACCTGATTGAACAGTGTAGGTTTGTGATTGCCATTGTTTCTCACCGGCGACATCATTTTCTTTGATGGCATGTTCTTGCATCTCTTTAACAGCTGCAGCGGCATCATCCGGAGGTGTGCCAACAATTAAATTGTCTTGTACCCGTGATACCCCGGTGATATTTCCTGCGGTTAAAACGGCTTTTTCTTTTTGTTCCTGGTTGGGCACATAGCCGGACAGATTAACCACGCCCTGGCTGAAACTGGTGGTCACATGCGCTGTATCAACCCCACTATTTTCTATGTGTTTAATGACTGGCATGGTGACATCTTTTTCCGGCTTATCTTTTCCGAAAACTTTGGCACCTGCGTCACTGATAAAATCAAAAAATCCCATAATAAGTTCCTGTTATTTAAGACAAATGAGCATATCAATTTTTTTTACATAGTGCAATAATTCATTAAATTGTCAGAAATTAACATAATTTTTCAGAAACAGGACAGCTTGCCGGCAGATATGGATGATTTAATGATAGACCCTTAAATGAACCAATCAGACCATGAAAAAAACCAAGCAATCTATCAGAGACCGTTTAGAGCAACAAGCCAAATCCGAACTCAAATATCCGCCGGTTGTCAAAAATAAACAGGCGACCAAGCATGATTCATTACAATTAAATTGGAAGGATGTTGTCGTCTTTTCACTCATTATGGTATTTGCTTGTGGCTACTGGTTACAAGCAAGTACATTTATAGCCATTGGCAGTCAATAAAATGGTGTGGTGTTTAAAATGCCACACCTGATTAATGGCTGTAATAACGCAAACCACAGTGGCTTATTTGTGTTGTGCTTCATATCACGATAAAATAAGGGGTTCGCTTGAAGAAAAAACATTATGCAGTACCAACAAATTTTTGATGTCATTGTGGTCGGTGGAGGCCATGCCGGAACCGATGCGGCGTTAGCCGCAGCGCGCACCGGTGCCCGTACCTTGCTGTTAACCCATAACATTGAAACCATTGGCCAGATGAGTTGTAATCCCGCCATTGGTGGCATTGGCAAAGGTCATTTGGTAAAAGAAATCGATGCCCTGGGCGGCGTTATGGCCCAAGCCACCGATCAAGCCGGTATTCAATGGCGAACACTGAATGCCCGAAAGGGTGCTGCAGTACGCGCCACCCGAGCCCAATGTGACCGTAATTTATACCGAGCCGCCATACGTCAGGTGGTGGAAAATCAACAAAATCTCCATATTTTTCAACAAGCGGTGGAAGATTTAATTATTGAAAATAATGTGGTCAAAGGCTGTGTCACTCAAATGGGTGTTATTTTTAAAGCCAAAACCGTGGTCATGACAGTGGGGACCTTTTTAGGCGGCCAAATTCATATTGGCACCAGTCAATACCAAGGTGGACGTGCCGGCGATCCGCCTGCCTCCGTGCTGGCTAAAAAACTGCGGGCATTGCCCTTTGCTGTGGCCCGCTTAAAAACTGGAACACCCCCACGGATTGATGGTAAAACGGTGGATTTTTCAGTGATGGAAGAACAACCCGGTGATACACCGATGCCAGTATTTTCATACATGGGTCAGGTCAGTGATCATCCCCGGCAAGTCAGTTGTTACATTACCCACACCAACAGCCAAACCCACGATTTTATTCGCAGTGGCTTAGATCGTTCACCCATGTATTCAGGGCGTATCGAAGGTAAAGGGCCCCGTTATTGTCCGTCCATTGAAGATAAAATCATGCGTTTTTCCGATAAGAATTCGCACCAGATTTTTGTGGAGCCTGAAGGTTTGAATACGCAGGAATTGTATCCCAATGGTATATCGACCTCTTTGCCCTTTGATATTCAGATCAAATTGGTGCGATCCATTAAAGGCTTTGAAAACGCCCACATTACGCGACCCGGTTATGCCATTGAGTATGACTTTTTTGACCCCCGTGGCCTACACCCATCTTTGGAAACAAAATACATCGAAAATCTGTTCTTTGCCGGCCAAATTAATGGCACCACCGGATACGAAGAAGCCGCGGCGCAGGGCTTGATTGCCGGGTTAAATGCCGCCCGAAAAGTGGCCGGAAAACCCAGTTGGACACCGGCGCGCAACGAGGCCTATATCGGCGTTTTGATTGATGATTTAATTACCCAGGGAGCCAGTGAACCTTATCGCATGTTCACCTCACGCGCTGAATATCGTTTGATGTTGCGGGAAGACAATGCCGACTTCCGGTTAACTGAAAAAGGCCATGAATTGGGATTGGTTGATGAGCACAGATACCAAACATTTATGGACAAAAAACAACAGGTTGAAGCCTCGTTACACCAATTAAAATCGGTTTGGCTAACACCGCACAATGAATTGGGTCAAAAGTTTATGACCCAAACCGGTATACAATTAAGTAAAGAAACCAGTGCTTATGACTTGTTGCGTCGCCCGGAGGTCAATGTTTCCATGTTTATGGGTTTTGCAGAGTTGAACTTGCCTAGTCACACTGAAGACGTGTTGCAGCAGGTCGAAATACAAACCCAATACGCCGGTTATTTAGCAAGGCAACAACAGGAAATTGACAAAGCCAAAGCACAGGCACATAAACCATTACCGGTTGATTTTGATTACAGCCAAGTTAATGGTTTGAGCGCTGAATTAACGGAAAAACTCAATCACATTAAACCCACCACCATTGGCCAAGCCTCACGGATACAAGGTATGACACCGGCGGCTATTTCACTGTTGTTGGTGTATTTAAAAAAAGCCGGTTAAGCCTGCCATAGCTTGTTTCTGCTTGCCAATGACTGTCTTAATAAAAAACCGCATACGGCGGGGTTAAATAAATTGCGGCAATTTTGTTCGGGTTTTGAGTGCCTTAAAATCAATTA
>QQUO01000076.1 GCA_008501575.1 Pseudomonadota bacterium | reverse complement strand
TTAGACAATCTCTGGTTACGGGCTAAACAGCAGTTGGGGCAGGCTGATTAAATTCCTAAAATAACGTTTATTTCCATGTTATAACAACCTCGCTCCCATGCTCTGCGAGGGAGTGTAAAGAGATATTGAACGGTATTTAATTAATAAACTGTCCGGTTTGTAGTGAACTTAATAGATTAAGAAAAACCAACTGTGGAAGTATACATTCCCACGCGGAGCGTGCGGAACGAGGGAATATGGATATTTTTGTAGCCGCACCCCTTGCGGGTGCCTTATTTGGTTTCAGTATTAGAGTTGCATCAGAGCATCCACAATGCCTTGATTGGCAGGAGGTAGTTGCTGGTTGGATAATTCGGTAATGGCACACCATTGCATGGCTTGTTGTTCATTGCTATGAACCTGGGGTTGTTCAGCATGTTCTTTGAAAATATGTAAACGCACTGAAAAGTCAGGGTATTGATAATCTATTTTTTGCCAGGCTTGGGCTTGGCTTGGTTGGTAGGCCAGTTCTTCTTGAATCTCTCGCAGTAAAGCTTGTTTCGGTGTTTCTTCGGATTCAATTTTGCCACCGGGAAATTCCCAGTAGTCGGGGAGATGGACGTCACATCGGCGTTGCGTGAGTAATACGCGGTTTTGGTGGTTAATCAGCACCAAAACCGCGACTTCAATGTGCTTTGACCCGAATATTTCATGTGATTGGTACAAAATAGGCCTACTATATATTAATTTTATAAGTTTATACGAATTCTGACAAATACAGTTTGTACCTGAATGGTTTGCTACAGCACATCCATGTGCGGTCCCCTTCGGGCAGCATAGCTGGCCAAAACATTCCTGATGTTTTAGTTATGAAAAAAATGGCTGCATATCTTGCATAAAATCGCTTATAACATATGAATAACTATGCTTGAAGCGATATTTATACAATCTATTTTGCCATTTTATCCCTAAATCCCATTCTTACATGAAATATTCGGGTTAGCTCAGTTGGCCGTGGCATTTTTTATATTTCTTACCCGAGCCACAGGGGCAGGGGTCGTTACGACCCACTTTTTCACCCTCGCGAATAAATGTTTCCACTTTATCATCCGCTGGTGCCTGTTGTTGGCCGGCGCTTTGGTGCTGGTAGGTAACGTTTTTATTCTCTCTGTGTTCCATGGCTTCCACGTCTTCATCCTGGCGCACTTTAACCCGGGCAATAATACGGATGGTTTCGTATTTAATGCGATCGAGCAAATCTTTAAACATCTCAAAAGATTCGCGTTTATATTCCTGCAGTGGTTGTTTCTGGGCATGACTGCGTAAATTAACACCATGACGCAGATGGTCCATTTGTGCCAAATGCTCTTTCCATTGTTGGTCCAGGGTATTGAGGTAGGCCGCTTTTTCAAACTGGCGCATGACATCATTACCGGTGAGTGCTTCCTTTTCCTTAAAGAAGCGTTCAATGTGGTTTAGGATTTTATCGGTTAAACCATCATCGTTAAGTTCTTCATCACGTTCTAAAATACGTACAATATTGATTTCAATCCCAAATTCTTTAGACAGCACCCGCTCAAGTGAGCCGATTTGCCATTGCTCTTCGACACTTTCCAGGGGCACATACTGACGAATGACATTATCAAAGACCTCTTCGCGGATATCGGCAATGTAATCCCCGATTTCATCAGATTCCAATAAGTCAGCACGTTGTTGGTAAACCACCAGGCGCTGGTCATTAGCGACGTCATCAAATTCCAATAGGTTTTTACGAATATCAAAGTTATGGGATTCAACTTTGCGCTGGGCGTTTTCGATGATACGGGTAATCCATTTATGCTCGATGTATTCATCTTCCTTCATGCCAAAGCGTTTCATATTGTCCATCATTCGAGACTGGCCAAACACACGCATCAGATTATCTTCTAAGGAAATATAAAACCGGGAAGAGCCGGGGTCACCCTGACGTCCGGCACGACCACGCAATTGATTGTCAATTCGGCGTGACTCATGTCGTTCAGTACCAATAATGCGTAAGCCGCCGTTATCGAGTACTTGCTGATGGCGTTTTTTCCAATCACTTTTGATTTTTTCAGCCTGTTCTTCGGTTAAATTTTTATGTGATTCCAATTCCATGGATAAGTTACCACCAAGGACAATGTCGGTACCACGACCGGCCATGTTGGTGGCAATGGTGACCGCACCGGGCAAACCCGCTTCAGCAACAATAATGGCTTCCCGTTCATGTTGTTTGGCGTTTAGGACATTGTGTGTAATTTTCTGTTTTTCCAGTTCTCGAGAAATATGCTCAGACACCTCAATGGACGCGGTACCCACCAGCACCGGTTGGCCACGTTCATGGCAGGCTTTAATGTCTTCAATAATGGCAGCATACTTGGCTTTTTGACTGAAATAAACCAAATCACCCTGGTCATCACGAATCATTGGCTTATGGGTTGGGATGACAATCACTTCCAAATTATAAATGCTCTGAAACTCATAGGCTTCGGTGTCGGCGGTACCGGTCATGCCGGATAATTTGGGATACAGGCGGAAATAGTTCTGAAAGGTAATGGACGCTAAGGTTTGGTTTTCCTTTTGAATGGGTACATTTTCTTTGGCTTCCACCGCTTGATGTAATCCATCTGACCAGCGTCGGCCTTCCATGGTGCGGCCGGTAAATTCATCAACAATAACAATTTCACCGTCTTTAACGATGTAATCCACATCTTTTTCAAACAGGTGGTGGGCTTTTAAAGCGGCGGATACGTGGTGCATCAAGCTGATATGCTGTGAGTCATATAAGGAATCATCTTGTTTCATCAAACCGTGCTTTTTCAATAAGTCTTCGGTATTTTGCATGCCTTGTTCAGTGAGAAATATTTGTTTTGATTTCTCATCCACAGAAAAATCACCATCCGGCTCGGGCAAGGCTTGCTTGGCCAACATGGCTTTGGTGACTTCTTTGGGGTCCGGCTCTTTGGTGGCACGCTTCAATTGCGGTACTAATTTGTTGATGCGGTTATAGACATCCGGAGATTCATCCACCTGACCAGAGATAATTAAAGGGGTTCGGGCCTCATCAATTAAGATGGAGTCAACCTCATCAATAATGGCATAAAAGGGTTCGCGCTGAACTTTGGCATCTAAGCTAAAGGCCATGTTGTCACGCAAGTAATCAAAGCCCAACTCATTGTTGGTGGCATAGGTGATATCGGCTTGGTATGCGGCCCGTTTTTCATCATGAGATAAAGACGGAATTACCACACCCACTGTCATTCCTAAGTATTCATACAATGGTTTCATCCAATCCGCATCACGTTGCGCCAGATAGTCATTAACGGTAACCACATGCACACCTTGGCCGGCCAGGGCATTTAAATAAGCTGCCAGGGTACACATTAAGGTTTTACCCTCACCGGTGCGCATTTCACTGATATTGCCACGGTGTAGCACAATACCACCGATTAATTGCACGTGATAGTGGCGCATTTCTAAGGTTCTAACGGCGGCTTCCCGAACCAAGGCAAAGGCCTCAGGCAATAAGTCATCCAATGATTCGCCAGCGGCGATGCGCTGTTTAAATTCAGCGGTTTTTTCCTTAAACTGGTCAGCTGACAGCGCTTGCATTTTAGGTTCAAGCAATTCGATGTGATCAGCTTCCTTGTCCAATTGTCGAATATAACGGTCATTTCGACTGCCGAATACTTTTGTAAAAAGAGAGTTTAAAGCCATAATGTTGTCTGTTGATTATTCTCGCAATAGGCGACTTATGTGGTTTCGATTAATCCGATATTCAAGTCAAATTAGCCGAATTAGTTAGCTTATGAGTGGATAAAAGGCAGTGGATTTACTTTGTGACCATTTTTTAACACCTCAAAGTGCAAATGTTCTGAAGTGGCACGACCGGTTTTACCCATGGTGGCGATGTGTTCACCGGCGGTGACACGCTGCCCCAGTTTTACCGTCACTTTTTGAGCGTGGGCATAACGGGTCATAAATCCATTGCCATGGTCGATTTCAACCATGCGACCATAGGAACCACGAGGTCCTGCCCACACCACCACACCGTCTGCCGCAGCGAGTATGTTTGATTGATAGGCACCGGAATAGTCCATCCCTGAATGACTGGCTTGCTGGCCGGTAAAGGGGTCAATACGTTTACCGTAATACGATGAAATCCAACCGGATTCCAATGGCATCAAATGTGGTGTCACATTTCTTTCGATGGACTGTTCGTTGATTAAACGAGACAACACATCAAATTGTTCTTGTTGTTGATTAAAACTTTGTTCCAGCGAAAATAGACTGGCATAGACTGTTTGTGGGGTGTTGATGTCACCGGTCAGTTCCAAGTCGGCACCGCCCAGACCGGGCATGGCATTTAAGTCAAAATCTTCAGGATTAATGTCGCTGGCTTCCGTGAGCCGACTGCTTAAGGCATTAAGTCGGGTGGACTGTGCCATCAGTTGACCGATTTGCAAAGTCATGGCATCAATGTCATTTTGTACTTCTTTTTTCAAAGTATCCAATTCAGATTGCCCTGCTTGTAAACGGGCTTGTAATTGTTGAATGGTGTCTTTGTCAGAATCAGTGGAAAAACTTAATATCAGTGGTGCGCTCGCCAGGCCTAAGGTAAAGACCAGCCCCAGAGCTAAGCCCATAAAACCATAAATTTTGATTCTAATAGAGCGATTAGCGAGGGAATATTGCTTGATACCACTGTGGTCTTGCTTGAGTATGGTTAAATTATGCATGGTAAAAATATGCCATTTGTGTTTGTTAAAGAGCGGTCATTGCAATTTACAATAACCTACTTCAAAATAAGCCCATGAGTCGCAGCAAAAAAATACAACCAATCAATGAGCGGATTGCGCAAGACAAGGGTTTATCGGCCTTACTCAAGCGCGCCAATCATTTGGCTGACTTAAATAAACGTCTGCAACCAGCCTTACCGGCACCCGTTAAGGGCCTGTGCCAGTTGGCCAATATTCGTGGCGAAATCGCTGTTTTTACTTGTGAAAATCAAGCCGCAGCGTCCAAAGTTCGCATGTTTAGCCGAGACATTTTACAGTTAATGCAAAAGGAATACAAAATATCTGTCAAAAAATTAAGGGTGGTGGTTCAACAAGCTGAATAAATAACCACTGTGTGGATGATGTCAGTGCCGTTAAATTGATTCTTTTTCAAGCAAAGTTATTCGCCTGATTCGTTATAATAGTCGCTTTTATGTTTGGATAAACCATGACCTTAGCAGACAAAATAAACCGCGCCTGGGAACAGCGAGATGAACTTGAGGCGGTGGCCTTAAAAGACCGTTACGGTGCCGATATCAAAACCTGTTTGGAGCTTTTGGAAAGTGGTGAGCTGCGGGTGGCTGAACCCGTTAACGGTGAATGGCAGGTCAATGAATGGCTTAAAAAAGCTGTACTCCTGTATTTTAAAACTTCGCCCAATCGCGTTTTGCCCGGTACTACCCACAACTATTGGGACAAAGTGCCTTGTCGTTTTCTTGAGGCCGATGTGGAGGAATTTCGCCGTGTGGGTGCACGCATTGTGCCACCGGCCACCATTCGCCGCGGTGCTTTTATCGGCAAAGGGGTGGTCTGCATGCCTTCTTATGTCAATATCGGCGCTTATGTCGGTGCCGGTACCATGGTCGACACCTGGGCCACGGTTGGCAGTTGTGCCCAAATTGGTGAAAATGTCCATTTATCCGGCGGCGTCGGTATCGGTGGCGTGTTAGAACCCCTGCAAGCGGCCCCCACCATTATTGAAGACAATTGTTTTATCGGCGCCCGCAGCGAAGTGGTGGAAGGGGTGCGTGTTGGTGCCGGTAGTGTCATTTCTATGGGTGTTTATCTCGGTATGAGCACCAAGATTTATGACCGTGAAAAAGACACAGTTAGTTATGGCCTTGTACCACCGGGTTCGGTGGTGGTGCCCGGTAGCTTACCGGCGGATAACGGTAAATATTCATTAAATTGTGCGGTGATTGTGAAACAAGTGGATGCCCAAACCCGTGCCAAAACCTCAATTAATGAGTTACTCCGGCTATGATTATTTACGGCATTAAAAATTGTGATAAAGTCCGTGACGCGCTTAAACAGGCCAAGCAGGCCGGTGAGAATGTCAGGCTTCATGATTTTCGCAGCGATGGCATTGATGCCCAATTACTTGAGGCAATGCTGGCAGACATTGAATTAAGCCAATTAATCAATAAACGCAGCACCACTTATCGACAATTAGAATCTAAAGATAATATAGGTATAGAAACACTGATCGCCCATCCGACCCTCATTAAGCGACCGGTGGTGTTGAGTCGTGATCAATTTACCATCGGATTGCCATAATGAACGCCGAGGTCATCACTTTAGCGCAACAGCTGATTCAAAAACCGTCCTTTACGCCGGATGATGCCGGCTGCATACCGTTACTGATGAACCGCATGGCCGGTCAGGGATTTCAAGGCCATCACCACCGTTTTGGAGAAGTGGACAATGTCCTGATTTGGCACGGCGAGAAACCGGGCCCGTCTTTATTGTTTTTGGGTCACACTGATGTGGTGCCAGTCGGAGATGAGTCCGATTGGCAGCACCCACCATTGAGTGGCTTGGTCGAGGATGGCTTGTTACATGGCCGCGGGGCGGCCGATATGAAAGGTTCGGTGGCGGCCATGGTATTGGCTGTAGAAAAATTTGTGGCACAACATAAAAACCATCCGGGTAAAATCGCCATTATGCTGACTTCCGATGAAGAAGGCGAAGCCGCTGACGGTGTTCGCCGATTTATGCCGATGATGGCCAAAGATCATCATTTTGATTACTGTTTAGTGGGTGAGCCCAGCAGCTCCGAATTGGTCGGTGATTCGGTGCGTGTCGGTCGCCGTGGTTCACTACACGTGACCATCACCATCGAGGGTAAACAAGGCCATGTGGCCTATCCGCATGTGGCTGAAAATCCGGTGTTCACAGCTGCCCCATTTTTAGCTCAAGTGGCCCGGCATGAATGGGATCGTGGCAATGCCGACTTTCCGCCCACCAGTTTCCAGGTTTCCAATATTCACGCCGGTACCGGTGCGGCCAATGTGATTCCCGGACGCATTCACATCACCGCCAATTTTCGCTATTCACCGGAATCGAGTCAAGCCAGTTTAGCGAAGCAGCTGACCAATTTATTGGATAAACACGGTTTAAAGTATCAGCTTGACTGGGCCTTATCCGGTGAGCCGTTTCATTGTAAAAATGACCATTTTAAATCTCAATTAAAAGCCGCCATTCAGTGTTTTAGTGATGTGGAACCTGAATTTAACACCAAAGGCGGCACCTCTGACGGTCGCTTTGTGGCGCCCTTGGGAATTGCTACCATGGAATTGGGACCGATCAATAAAACCATTCACCAAGTGAACGAGTACGTGCCGGTTAAACAACTGCTGCAATTAGAAAACATTTACTTGGATTTGATTAAGCGTTTATTGCTGTCGTGATTGCAGATTGTGCAAACGTCGATAATCACGGCGTTAATCATCGTTTAAGTGTGGCACCGATGCTGGATTGGACCGATCGCCATTGTCGTTTCTTTCATCGATTGATTTCACCGGATATTGTTCTATACACCGAAATGATAACCACCGGTGCTTTACTAAACAGCGAGCGCACGGATTTATTGGCCTATAATCAGGCAGAACATCCGGTGGTGATTCAGCTGGGTGGCAGTCAGCCACAGGATATGGCGGTATGTGCCAAAATGGCTGAAGATGCCGGTTTTGATGAAGTGAATATCAACATCGGTTGTCCCAGTGACCGGGTACAAAGTGGCCGCTTTGGTGCTTGTTTAATGCGTGAACCTGAATTGGTGGCTGCATGTGTCGAGCAGATGCGACAAGCCGTCGCCATTCCGGTTACCTTAAAAACCCGCATTGGCGTGGATAATGATGCCGATTATGATTTTTTTAAACGTTTTGTCCGAATCACCCGTGATGCCGGTTGTCAGACCTTTATTGTCCATGCCCGCAAAGCACTGCTGAAAGGCCTCAGCCCGAAACAAAACCGCAGCATTCCACCTTTACAATATCATTTTCCGGAACAAATTAAAGCCGAATTTCCGGATTTAACGGTGGTGGTTAATGGCGGTATAGACTCTATTCAAAAAGCCCAAAATCATTTACAATACGCTGATGGCGTAATGGTTGGCCGGGCCTTCTGGAACGACCCATGGCTCATCAGAGAAATGCATAACGCCCTGGGTTTCAAACCCGTAGAAACCAATCGCGATGATGTACTCAATGCTTATCAAGATTATTGCGTCCAACAGTTGGCGCAAGGCTTAAACCTGCATTGGCTTATCAGACCCATCTTGGGATTATTTCACGGATTTCCCGGCAGTAAAAAGTGGAAATCTTATTTAGTAACCGAAGCACCGAAACGTCAACAGGACATTGCGGTGCTCAGCGAAGCCAGGTCAAGAGTTAATTATGTTAGTGAAAACCGTAGCTGACTTTATAGCAGCCCAAAAATACGCCAATTACCCGATCAAACAAGCCGTCGCCATGAAAGCCGCGTTCATGGTGTCACCGGTGGGTTTTTCTTTGAACGAACAAACCGCCCAGGACAACGAATACATGCAAATGGACGAATCCGTGGATGAAAAATTGGCCATCTACCAACAAATGCATCTGGCCCGTGTGCTCACGGATTTTGGCATTCCGGTGCTGTCTTTCCCGGGTTCGGTACATACGCCGGATGCGGTATTCCCGAACAATGCATTCGCCACCAACCACAATCGTCGCTACATCGTCGGTTCCATGCGCTACCCCAATCGCCAATTAGAAACCGAACGTAAAGACATCCGTAAATTCTTTAACAGTGTCCTGGATTACGATGAATACATTATTGAACACCCACAGGCCATCGCCGAACTCACCGGTGTTTTAGTCCCCGATCGTGGCCGCAATATCGGCTTTGTCGGTATGACTGAACGGGTCAACGATGAAGGCGCACTGGCATTGGACGAGGGTTTTCAGTTGGATTTAACTTTCCAGTTTGATTTGGCCGAAGGTGAATACCACACCAATGTGGTGATGGCCAACCTGGCCGGTGAAGCGGTGGTTATGCACAAAGACTCCTTCGCTGATCCTGAAGTGGCACAAGCCATCGATGATTTCTACGAAGGTAAGGTTTTGTATTTATCCGACGAAGAAAAAATGGCTTTCTGCGGTAACTGCCTGTCCATCACCGAGCGTGATGTATTGTTCAGCCAGACTGCCTTTGATACCTTAGCCGAAGCGTCCAAGAAGAAGTTGGATAAATGGGGTTTTCATATCCACGGTGTCGAGGTTTCGGAATTGGAGAAGGCTGGAGGCTCCCTCCGCTGCATGGTCGGCGAAATCTTCTGAGGAAAAATTTGACAGCGAATCTCTGCGTTGTCGCCGATTTTTGCAGCAATCACGCACAAGCTTGTGCGCTCAGCCGTCAAAAATCGGCTCCGCCTTGATCTTCACAGTCAAATTTCCCCTCAGCTCCAGATTTTAATCTCTGCGTTGCCGCTTGGTTTTGAGACGCTTACGTACAAGTCTTTACGCGCGCGCCTTCAAAACCAAGCGGCGCCTTGGCAGCTACCGCGTCCTGCTATCGCTGCACACCTACTTCCTGTAGGCGACCTCCACGCCCCACTTTTCCCTCAGCTCCAGGCCAAACATTCCGACGTCTTCGGGCTTGGCAGCTACCGCGTCCTGCTATCGCTGCATATATGAACGCCTCTTTCATTACAAAGGCTTTTTTGTTGTTTTAAGCCTATTTTGGTTATTGATATTTTACGTTTTCATTCTTTTTCTCTTACACTTGCCCACGGCTCTGCACCGAGCAGCGGG
>QQUO01000148.1 GCA_008501575.1 Pseudomonadota bacterium | reverse complement strand
AGTGCCTTAAAATCAATTAAATCACCATCGCCCAGCTGAGTTGGTGCTATGTTTTTAATGGCCCGGGCGATGTTGTCGATACGACCGGGTTGAATTTTCTCCCATTGTGTTAACATCTGTTTAATGGCTTGTCGTTGCAGATTATCCTGTGAGCCACACAGGTTACAGGGAATGATGGGAAATTCCATGATTTCGGCGAATTGTTCTATGTCCTTTTCCCGACAATAATACAAAGGCCTGATGACCGTATTGCGGCCGTCATCACTGACCAGTTTGGGTGGCATGGCTTTCATGGTGCCGCCAAAAAACATATTTAAAAATAGGGTTTCCACGACATCATCTTGGTGGTGTCCCAAAGCGATTTTATTACAATTTAATTCACCGGCCAGCCGATATAAAATTCCCCGTCTCAGCCGTGAGCACAAACCACAGGTGGTTTTACCTGCTGGGATTTTGTCCTGTACGATGCTGTAGGTATCTTCTTCAATAATATGGAAAGGAACGCCTTTGGTGGATAAATAATCCGGTAAAATATGGGCTGGAAAACCGGGTTGTTTTTGATCCAGATTAACAGCAATTAAGTCAAAATGGAAAGGTGCTTTGACTTGAATCTGCTGTAACAAAGCCAACATGGTGTAAGAATCCTTGCCACCTGATAAACACACCATCACACGATCTCCGGCTTCAATCAAACCATAGTCGGCGGATGCGGCACTCATCTGGCGGCGTAATTTGTGTTCGATTTTTCCAAAATGGTTGCGGGCTTTATCCATATCAAACAATAACGACAATAGTTGTGGTGAACTGAAGCGATTGATTTTATACTAAACAAAGAGCTGATGTCAGTCAATTCAACAATGACTGGGTTGTTTTGATTTAACTGATGTCATTATTAAAAACAAATGAAGGAGTCGCTATGGCATTAAAAGAACACCAAATAAGACAACGCTTAGGACAACTTAAAGAAAGACATGAGGCCTTGGAATCGAGGTTGGCTGGTTTAGAGTCTGCGCCGGAAGCCAATGAGCTCGATATTAAACGGATTAAAAAGGAAAAATTAAGCCTCAAAGATGACATAAAGCACTACGAGGATATGTTAATTCCGGATATGGATGCATGAACCATTAACTGTTTTGAAACTCTAAGCGAATAAATATTACCAAAAACATTTATGAAAATTAATTCCACAACCCGCAGCTTATGGCTGCTTATTCTTTTACTCTTAAGTGCTCCATCGGCTTATTCAGCCATGACAGCGTCCTTAGACAATCCGCCGAGTCAATATATTCGTATGGCAGAAGATGGTGCTGCCTTGCAAGTGGCTGTGGTGCGTTTTAAGCCACGAAGCGGTGAGCAAAATTGGTACCTTGACCTGGTCAGTGCGGTACATGTGGCTGAGGCCGGTTATTACCAAGATTTGAATCAAAGATTTGCTAAGTATGATGCGGTTCTTTATGAAATGGTGGCAACGGAAGGTACAAAAGTCACACCCAGGCAACAAGACCAATCGGGAAATAAAACCTCAGCCGGTAAACAAAACATATTGACTAACCTTCAAATGATGATAACCGATGTTTTGGGATTAACCTTTCAAATGGACGGTGTCGATTACAGCCCACAACATTTTATTCATGCCGATTTTAGCCCCGATGAATTTAAAAAAAGCATGGCTGATAAAGGTGAATCCATAGCCGGTATGGTTTTGCAGATGTGGCGCGCCGGTTTGGCACGGGAATTAACCGCCGGTGCCGGTAGCCAGCTGAGCTTATTTGCCCTGCTGATGGCCGATGATAAACAACTGGCGCTCAAGCGTATGATGGCACAAGAATTAGCCAATGCTGAATCAATGATGATGGCTTTTGAAGGCCCGGAAGGCTCCACCTTAGTGGCCGCCAGAAACCAGAAGGCCCTAAACATACTGAAACGTACTTTGATTGAGGAAAAGCCCCAATCAGTGGCCATTTTCTATGGTGCCGCTCATATGCAGGATTTTCAACAGCGCCTGATAAACGACTTCGATCTGGTTCCGGTATCCATCGAATGGCTTGATGCCTGGTCGCTACAATAAATTAAAAAAACCAGCATTCGTCCACAATCATCCCGTTAAAAACTCCGTTTTGTTTCTGACGCCAGTCCAGGCACAATCTGCCATTGAGCGTATTTATCGTCATTTTTTACTATAAGCTTAGATAAATCTGGCGGGGTTGGCGGCGGGAATGCGTTTGTCATTGCAATAGAATCGTTCGGAGTAAGCAATGAGAAACATAAAAATCAGTTTAAGCCTGTTGTTATTAATGGTTGTCAGTCAGGCCTGGTCGGCTATTTATTGGGTCGGCAATTCGGCCAGTTGTAGCGGCAGTAATGTCCGTGCATCGTTAAGTTTGGCTTTGTTATCAGCGGCCTTGAATAGTGATTCAAGTGATGAAATCAGGTTGACCAACACCGTCACTTATACAGGAAATAGTCAGGGCAGTTATGAGCTCACCGATTGGTCACCCTCAGCAGCAGGTCGTTTGACCTTGGTTGGTGGTTATGTTGATTGTGGTACCACAGTGACTACCCGGACTTTTGTGGGTGACACCACTGATACCGTTTTTACCGTTAATACCTCCGCACAAGCCAGTTCAGAAGTCACCTTTAAGAACCTTAATTTTGGCCTTAGTGGCGCATATGGATTGATTGTAGAAGGCGGTGGTGAAGTCATTCTTGACAATGTTTGGGTGGATAACAATGATTTCGGCGTTTATGTTAAAGATGGTGGTTATTTAAATCTTAAAGCCAATAGTAGGGTGCAATACAATGGCAGTATTGCTTCGGTGCCTGCAGGCGGTGGTATTCGCTGTAGTGGAACAAATTCAGAGGTCACCCTGTCCGGTTTGATTAGACGTAACCGAGCCACTTCAGGTGGAAACCTGTATATATCATCAGGTTGTTTTATGGAATTAACCAATGGCGCTGTGATTGAAGGCTATGGATCCAGTACCAAGGATGCTAATTATGGCGGCGGGATTTATGTCAGCGCCGGTGGTGAGTTATACGCCTCAGGCGGCCAGCAGCATGTCACCATCAGTAAGAGCAATGCCGATTATGGCGGTGCCATGTACTTAAGTGAATCAGGTCGAGCCACATTAATCAATGCACACATTGAATATAACAATGCCAATGTTGCAGGCGCCGCCATATATGCCAATTCAAGTTCCACGTTGAGTTCACCGCAATTGGTGATGGATAAAGACTCCAGTTGTGGATTAATCAATACCTGTTCGGCGATTAGCCATAATACCCATAAAAGTTCTTTGATCTATAACCGCAACAGTTTTGTGGACATCAGTCGGACCATGATCAGATACAATTTATTGTCAGCAACTGACGTTTCTGGGACTCAAAAAGTGATTTTTTATGTCAATAGTTTATCTGGAGCGGTGGCCAAATTGCGTTTAGACCGAGTGGCAGTGGCACGCAATGAAATCACTTTAATGACTGTGGCCAATGGCCCATCACAAGTGGATATCACCCATTTGACCATGGCTAGAAACAGTTATTTTGATACAGGATCTGGTCTGTTATTAGATCCTCTTTTATTCGGTAACCAAGGCGCAGATATTGAATTGCAAAATTCAATTATTAATGACAGTGCAGGGAGTCATAATGTCAGTGGCATTATCACCGGTGATTGTAACTTGGTTGATGATAATTGGGGTTTACCAGCCGGTAGCTATGATATCGGTACCGCGCAGTTTTCAAATGTCTCTGGCAACAATGCCGATGTTCGGCAAATTGCCTCATCGCCGGGTGTGGATATGTGCCATGAAGATGATTTTGCCTGGTCCAATAATTTGGATATTGAATTACAAGCCGCACCGGTCAATGAAAATACCAATCCCCAAGGTATGCCGGGACAAACGGGCGGGTTGTTTGATGCCGGTTATGATGAAGTCTATGACAACATCGGTCCCGATGAGTTTTTATTATCGGTCCAAAAACAAGGTTCCGGCGCTGGTAGCATCGTCAGTACGCCACTGGGTATTGCCTGTGGCACAGATTGTTCGGAAGTTTATTATAAAGGCACTTTGGTGACCTTGTTTGCCAATGGTAGCACCGGTAGTATTTTTAGCCACTGGCTGAACTGCCCTTCGGCATCAGGTAATCAGTGTTTAGTGAATGTTCAGGCCAGTCAAACCATCACCGCAGTATTTGAGCCGGATGATTTGATTTTTAGAAATGGTTTTGAGTAAAGGAATGTTCTTGGGACTTCATTCACTTTTGCTATTATTAAATTTAAGTGGGACAAAAGTGAAAGCGGCCACTGCGAACATGACTTATTATTTCGCGCACTTCGCCTCTGATTCGCTTCGCTCACCAACCGGCTCGGCGGGTCAAGCTGCTCGCCAACTTTCCATGATGTTGATTAATGGTGTTGCCTTAAGCTTTTTTAGAGCCATTGGTTTACAGGATCAGGACAAGCGCCCGGTAAAGTTTGAATGTCTGATAAAGGTCTGTGCTAAAATAATTGAACCGATTGTTTCTTGGGTCGCACACATGGGTTCAGTTACCAATGTACTAAATCAGGGTTCTTTAGCCGCCGCCATGGCAGACAAGGAATTGCAGGTGTTGTTGTATCAGGAGCTGAAAATTATTGCCAGCGCCAAACTACGCAAGCACGGGTCCTCACAAAACAACACCACGGCTTTGGTGCATGAAGCGTTTATAAAGCTCACCAAAAATACCAGCCAAAAACACTGGACGGATCGTCATCATTTCTTTTCCACCGCCGCTTTGGCGATGCGTCAGATACTGGTGGATCAGGCACGGCGTCATTTGGCGGAAAAAAGAGGTGCCGGTCAGATGCCGGAAGGCTTGCACAGTAACCACCAGCCCTTGCAACAAGAATGTGCTGAATTGGTTGATTTGAATGCCGCTCTTGAACAGTTGATGCAAGTGGCTCCGGAGCTGGTGGACTTGGTTAATCTGAAATTTTTTGTCGGTTTATCGATGCCGGAAATTGCCGAAATGATGGGTGTTTCAGTGCGCACTCTGGAACGGCAGTGGCATAAAATCAAGGCGATGTTACATGTCTGTTTAAACGATTAAGGGGTGGTGGGGAATGAATATTTCAATTTTTCAGTTCATCTCTGCCGAAGACTGGCAGCAGGTGCTGCGCCTCTATGACGACTTACAATCCTTAGCCAAAAAAGATCAACAAAAACAATTGGCTAACAGCAATTTAGACCCGAAGATTGTTGTTATTTTACAGAAAATGTTGAATGGCAAAGATACCTTTGAACTGATAGATACCCCGGTTGATGATCTGGCTGAAGCCTTATTGGGTGAAGCGGGCACTGCTGCAGGTGAAAACCCGAGTGACATGATAGGTCGGCAGTTGGGTGTCTGGCGTATTGAGCGAAGTTTAGCCGAAGGTGGCATGGGTCAGGTTTTTGTGGGTCAACGCGCCGATGGTCAGTTCGATAAAAAAGTGGCCATTAAAACCATTAAAACCGGTCAGTTCACGGCCGCCACCCAACAAAAATTCAGCTCAGAAATGCGTACCCTGGCACAGTGAGAGCATCCGCATATTGCCCGACTGATTGATGGGGGTGTCAGTGACGATGGTATTTTATATATTGTTATGGAGTTGGTGGAAGGTATTTCACTGTGTGATTATGCCCGTGACCAGGCGCTCAGCTTAAATCAGCGCATTGAACTGATGCGATCACTTTGTGATGCGGTGGCTTATGCCCATCAAAATTTAATTATCCACGGTGATTTAAAACCCAATAATGTATTGGTTAACGACCAAGGACATATCAAGTTGGTGGATTTTGGGGTGGCGCGTCCGATTGATCCCTGGGTGGAAATGAATCAAGAAACCACCCTGTTGCCACAGTTTACCCCGGTTTATGCGCCACCGGAACAAGCCCGGGGCCGCAAACTCACCACCGCCAGTGATGTCTATGGTTTGTGCGCCATTTTGTACGAACTGTGTTGTGGATTGCCACCGCGTGAAGCGGTTTCGCTGGAGACCAAACAAGCCTATTTTCAGCACGCACAAACACCGATTATTCCGATTCAGGACAGGTTGTCATATTGGCGAGACCACGCCACGGATTTTAAAGAACAGATGGCCGGTGTGGATTTTGGCCATGTTCAGAAAGCCCTGAACCGTGAATTGGGTGCGGTGATTTCTAAAGGGCTGGCCACTGATCAACAAGATCGTTACCAAAACTGCACCGAATTACAAACTGATTTAAGGCGCTTATTGGGCAATGAACCCATAGATGCCTATAGTTTGAGATCTGCTTACCGCCTGAAAAAAAGATTAAACCAATACAAATTGCCAATTTTGGTTGCCTGTGTGGGACTTTTTGGCATCATGACGTTTGCCTGGCAGTCAGCGGTGCAGTCCAAATTGGCGCAAGCCGAAGCCCAAAAAGCCCGGGAGTCTGCCCAACAGGCGAACTGGACCAGTGACTTTTTACTCAATATTTTTGATCAGGCTGATCCGGTCAAAAACCAACAAAATCCAATTACTGTCAATGAACTGACAGCGATAGCCAGTGAGCAGTTACTCAATGATGATTCAGAGTACGTGCCGGCAGTTCGGCTCAATGCCTTGTCTTTAATGGGCAACATTCAATTCAAATTAGGACAGGCAGAAGCAGCCACAATGATTCATTTAAAAAAAATTGAATTACTTAAACAGAATAATGGCGAGCGTCATGACCTGGCCCAGGCTTATTTTGATGTGGCGATGGATTATCAGCAGTTGGGTTTGTTTGAACCGGCGCTGGAATATTTTAATCTTGCTGCAGCGGTGATTCCGATTGATGAAAAGGTCACGCACATGGGGGTCACCGGTCTGCAATCGGTGGCCATGATTTATCTCAGGCTCAATAAACCCCAAGAAGCCGAAGTCATCATCAACAAATTGTTATCAATGGAGGATGAGATTCTCAAAGCAGATAAACCCTTTGAATCAATGAGCAATGTTTATACGGCACTGACCTGGCTTGCCGAGGATACTGAAAATTATGATTTGGGGTTAGCGGCAATTGAAAAAACCAAATTTTATTTCAACAAATTACCTTATGACCCGATTTATTACGCCCAGTTACTTGCCAACGAATCATCGATTTACAGCGAATTACGCCAATATGATTTGGCAGTAAAATTATCCCGGGAAGGCGTGGCGATATTTAAGCAGCATTATGGTCTAAACCACCCTGAAACAATGATTATGCTGTCCCGACATGCATCACTTTTAGGTCAAAGTGGTGATTTACCAGCTTCGATTAAGGCCTATCATGAAGTGATTAACATCATGGAAAATAATGAAGCGCCTGATTTTTTAGTGCCCAGTATGTATCAGAACCTGGCCCATAAATACAGTCAAACCGAACAGTGTGACCATGCCCTTGAATACTTTAAAAAAGCTGAAAGTTTATGGGGTACATTAGAATTTCCAAGGGTGGGTGGAGAAATGGCCACTTTAAGTGGTATGGCTCGATGTTATCTGATGTTGCATGATTTATTATTAGCAGAATCCTATTTTAATCAAACACTACAAGTCGCCAAAGAAGTTTATGGTAGTGAGAACGGTCAGTACGCACAGTATCAATTGATGATGGTGCCATTGCTTTTGGAACAGAACAAAATAGCTGAACTCAATGACATAATGCCGAAAATATACCAAACCCTGGTTGCTGAATATGGTTCACAATCACCACGCGTTGCCAATGCCGCGCTTCATTGGGCCAGGCTGTATGAAAAACAAGCGGACATCGAAAATGCCCATTTAATGGCCCGGCAAGCTTTAGCCATTTATCGTCAAAGTGAACCTGCCAGCAGTTATCTGTCGTTCATCGAAGAGGCCGAAAGCTTGATAAAACCTCAGTAAAAGCAGCTTCTTATTGGTTTTCTGCGGACACATGCAGTTCAGTGATATGTTCGCCATCAGTAACGACCTGAAAAACAATCGGTTGACAGCATACATAGCAGTCCTCAACATACTGTTGTTCAGCCACTGAACAGTCCACCACCGTTTCAAAGGTTTTCCAGCAGTAGGGACATTGCACCTGGGTTGTTTGTAATTGGTTCATATATGACCGGGTTGGCAACGGCTGTTGATTATATGCACAAATCGTACAATTTAGCACGATTGTATTTTATAATAATTGTTAGTTTTTTATTGGGGAAAAGAGCAATGAAAAAAAGTCAGACAATCAAATTGAAAAAATCGGCATTGAGCGGTGCCATTTTATGGGCCATCGGTTCGGCCCAAGCCGCCACCATCAATGTCACCGCCGGCTGTACTTTGGTGGACGCCATTCAGTCAGCCAATACGGATACTGCTGTCGGTTCTTGTTCGGCGGGTTCAGGTAATGACACCATTCAAATGGTGACAGCAGACAGTGGCATCACCATTAATACCATTTTTGAACCATCCATTGCTGGCCCGGGTGATGTTGGTTTGCCGATTATTTCCAGTAACATCACCATCGAGGGCAATGGCTTAACCATTAATGCCGATAACAGCACTAATAATTTTCGGTTATTTGAAGTCACCGCCGGGGGTGATTTGACCTTACGCGACACCACAGTGAGTGGTGCAGATGATGGCTTGGGAGTTGGCAGTGGCTTATTATCCTATGGGGGCCGTGTGACCTTGGCCAACACCACCTTTGCTGAAAACAATGGCGCGATTTTATTGGCCAATAGCTTGAACAATGAAATTCTTAACAGCACCATCAGGCATAATGTCGGGAGTTATTTTTCTGCTGGATTAATGACCCGTTATGCGGAAGTGGACATTTCCAATACCGCTATTGTTAACAATAAGCTCAATTTTGGTTTAATACTAAGAACGGGTGATTTTGGTCGTGGTGGCAGTGGTCCGACTGTTGGCGGTGGCGCCAGCTTGTTTCAGTCAACAGTGACCATGACCAACTCAACGGTCAGTGGGAATGAAAGCGTTTACGGTGGTGGTATCTCGATATCTTCAGTCGACACACCATTTTTACCGACCAATGGCACTCATTTTGGCAGCAGTCCCATGCGCGGCGTGATTCAAAACGACGTTACCCTGACCAACAGCACCATCACGGCTAATCGAGCCTATTATGTTCCGGGTATCTTAAATGTGGCACCACAAGGCTCCCTCACCATACAAGGCAGTATCATTGCCGGAAACAAAGAGATGTATGACAGTAACCTTGCAGCGAATATTTTTAATGGTCTCAGCTCGGTATATGTTGATGCCCATAATATTATCGGTGATATGGGTGAAGCCGGCATTTATAATGTTACCCTGGGCGCCAGTGACCAAATATTCAGCAATGCCGCAGAAGATAATCTATACCCCCTAACCTTAACCAATGGGCAATTGGTTCATCCGCTTAAAGTTAATTCGGTGGCCATCGATGGTAATGATTTGTCCTGTTATGGCAGTATCGTTGATCAGGAAGGCAAAGGCCGTGGTATTGACGGTGATGCCAATGGCACTTTTATTTGTGATATTGGTGCCTTAGAGCATTCATTGCCGATTATTGTTGATGATGCCCCTTGTGACTTGGAGAGTGCCATTGTCTCAGCCAATAATGATGCCAGTGTTAATGGCTGTCAGCCCGGCAATGGCCATGACATTATTGTACTACCGGAGAACAGTATTCAGAGTTTCGATACAGTGCAGGCTATTTCGGCTTTCGGTTATTTCGGTTTGCCATTTATTACAAGCGGTATCAGTCTCGAAGGAAATGGCAGTGTTATTGAGCGAGCCCCGGTGGCTGTCGATAATTTTGATTTGTTTCTGGCCATTGATGGTGGGCAATTAAATTTGATTGACAGCACAGTAACCGGCGCCAACGGCAACCTTGGCACAGTGAGCAGTTTATTTGGTGGCAATGTGAAAGTGGTTAATTCAACCCTAACCGCCAATCAAAGTGTCGGATTATTTGATGCTTACTCCATTAACTCAGCCTTACTTAATTCCACTGTAAATAATAATGTACCACTTCCCG
>QQUO01000335.1 GCA_008501575.1 Pseudomonadota bacterium | reverse complement strand
TTACAGGCTCACCATTGGGTCCTGGAATTGATGGCGGAAACCGGCACCTTAGGGTTTGTGTTTGGTTTGGCGTTGATTTTCATCTATCTTAGTGTGGTGAAAAATAAATTTAAACAGGCCTCGGTTGTGCCCTATGCCACAGCTTTATTGGCGGCTTTCTTGCCGGTGGTGTCCTTATACTCCCTGTTTTCCTCTTTTTGGTCAATCTGTTTGTGGTGGTTGGTGATTGTTAGTTTGATAGGGGTCAGCGGTGAAGACTAAAATCAGTGTGGTGATTACCACTTTTAATGCCGAAAAAACCATAAAAACCTGTTTAGACAGTGTCGCTTGGGCGGATGAAGTGATTGTGTTGGATTCTTACAGTGAAGACAAAACCCTGGATATTATTGCCGATTTCCCGGCTGTTATTTGCCGGCAACAGACCTTTAAAGGCTATGCCCAACAAAAACAGGATGTCATCGATATGGCCGGCCATGATTGGGTGTTGTTACTGGATGCCGATGAATGCTTAACACCCAAAGCCATCAAGAAAATCCAACAATGGCAAAGTAAGAAGCCCAAAGCCGATGGCTATAATATGCCGCGAATTGAATGGGTGTTTTGGCATTGGGCCCACCCCTGGGTGAAGCGCAACGAATTTATCCGCTTATTTCGTCGCTCCAAAAGCCATATGAGCCGTGATTTGGTGCACGAATCGATTCAGGTCGAGGGTGTGGTAAAACGATTATACGCCCCCTTTAAGCATTACGGCGAAACCTCGATACAGGTCAAGTTGGAAAAAATAAACCGCTATTCAGAGTTATCGGCGCAACAAAAATTCGAGCGTGGTAAACGCTGTACCGCAATGCGCTTGTTCTTTTACCCGATTTTTTATTTCTTTCGCCAATATTTTATCAAGCGGCAAATATTTAACGGTGTCGCCGGTGTCGTAAATGCCACCTTAAACAGTTATTATGCCTACTTAAAATACGCCAAACTCTATGAGCTTCAACAGCGTAAGGACTGATATCAATGTGGCCCTGGCCAAATTATATTGTCGCTTACCTTTAAGCTGGCAGTTAGCCGGTGGCCGGTTGCTCGGACGTTTATTCTATCGTTTACCCAACCGCCGCAAACGCATCGCCGATATAAATATTGCCCTGTGCTTCCCGGATTATAAAAAGCAAAAAGCCTTACTGAAAGCGAATTTAATTGCCACCGGCCAGGGTGTCACCGAAATGCTGGCAGCTTTATGGTATCAACCCAAAGGCTTATCTGCTCAAACCATGGAGCGGTTTACAATTTCCGGCTTTGAACATCTGGAAAATATCCTCGAGCAGGGTAGCGGCTGTCTGATGCTCAGTTGTCACACCACCTCCATCGAGTGGGGTATTCGTGGCCTCAATATGAAATTAAATGACTTAAATCTGCCGGTGGGTCATATGCTGGCGCGCCAACATAACAACAAAGATCTGGAAGCCCATTTAGAACAGGCCCGCCTGGGCTATGTGGAAAAACTGATCGATAAAAAAAATATTCACGGCTTATTGCGCTCGGTAAAACAAGGCCATCCGGTCTATTATGCCCCCGATCAGAATTTCTCATACAAAGTGAAATTCGCCGATTTCTTCGGCCGCCCCGCCGCCACCACCACCGGCACCCAAAACCTCGCACAAAGAGGCGTCAAAGTGGTCCCCTGGTTCTGCTTTCGCACCGGCCCCGGGCAATGGCACATCGAAATCCTTCCCGAAATGCACGAACTCGGTCAAGTCGGCGAAAACACCGCCTCCACCCAAATCAACCAATTGTTCGAACAGCAAATCAAACAACACCCGGAACAATACCTCTGGGTGCACCGCCGATTTAAGAACCAGCCTGAGGGTTACGAGAACCCCTATAAATAGATGGCTGATATCGTCATTTCTCGCATCATTAAAAAGGTTTGCTTTTAACCTTGCATGACTTACAATTAATATAAACAAGTTGAGACCATACATATTTATTGGGCGGTCTTTCAACCTTGCGTTTATTATGAATTTTCTTGAGAGGAAATATATGATGGGAAAAGAAACAAGACTGTTTAAAAGCGAAGAGCGGAAAAATCGATCAGAAGTGAGTGAATTCTTGCATCAACTTGCCGACAAAATTTCGAAAGGTCAGGTCGTTCTGAGCCAGGGACAGGAAGAAATTACTTTACAGCTTCCCCAAAGCCTGGTCCTTGAAGTACAAGTCGAGGATGAAGACAAAGGCGCAAGAGGAATTCAACACAGCCTGGAAGTAGAACTCAAATGGTATGACAATGACCAGGGCGGGACATTAAAGTTAAAGTAATACCGTCTTAATCTGAGTGGTTTTTTCAGACTTTGAGTTAGTTGAAAGTTATTAATCTCGTTCCCACGCTCCAGCGTGGGAATGCATAACCATCAGATATGGCTTGTGCTAAAATTAAAAATTTAACTCAGGCTACGCTATTTGTTCGTCGTGTTCGTTAAGTTTCTATGAAGATACGCCTATTACTGTTATTTATACTCCTTCCTTTGAGGGCTTATTCAGATTTACCGCCGGATTGGTCAAACTATAAAGTTAATTCTCACAATGGCAAGTGGTCAGTATTTTTGAGTAGGGACTACAATGAAGGTGCCGAGCATCCATGGCAAGATACTTGGACGCTCTCCGTATACAAAGCATTTCAATACCCGACTCCTGGTCCTAATCAAGTACCGGTTTGGTCTCGTGCCTATAATCCAAGTGGATATCCGGAAGGGTATCTTTCAGATGATGGAGAAATATTTGTATATGTAGATTTTTGGTATCATGAAAACTTTCCTGTAGTGAAAATATTTAGGGAAGAATGTACGATTTTTAAAAATGGATCATTCTTCAAATTAGGTAATAATTTGAAAAAAACCGCTTCTCATGAATTATGGCTAAGAGATGGCACAAAAACTGAGATTGTTTTAGAGTCTGGAAAGCCTACTTTAAAATTGGAAACCGTAGCGGGTGATCGCTATGTAGACACCAACTGCGAGTAAATTAAAATCCCTATAAATAGGTTTTAATCTCATAAATAATCAAGCGGGCTGAATCGATTCTTTTCACTGAGTTCTTTCACCACATGGGTATAAATCATAGTGGTTTCTAAACTCTTATGTCCCATGAGATCTTGAATTGTTCTGACGTCTATTCCGGCTTGTAATAAATGTGTCGCATAGGAATGACGAAGTGTATGGGCCGTAATTTTTTTATTGATGTCGGATTTGATGACCGCTTTTTTCAGGTTCCTGTTGTAAGTACTTTCCAACACATGGTGTCTTCTGATTATTCCAGTAGTTGGATCTTTCGACACTTTATTCATTTGAAAAAGATACTGCCATTTGAACTCTTTGTCAGCGTTAGGGTACTTTCTTTTCAGTGCGTTAGGAAGTTCGACCGAGCCATAACCCACGGATAAGTCCTGACGGTGTGATACATTATTTTTATCAATCAAATTTTGTAACGGTTTTACCAATCGCTGAGGCATGGGCAGTGATCTGTCATCTAATGACTTACTGTCCCAAATGATGACTCGGTTGTAGTCGAAATCCAAATCTTTAATTCTTAAGTTCATGGCCTCAGATATTCGCAACCCGCAGCCATAAATCAATTGCGTGATCAGTTTATAAATGTCGTCTTTAAATTGGGCCAGTAAATGTTTAATTTCTTGGGTGCTTAATACGGTGGGTAAATGAACCCGTTGTTTGGCTCTGAGGGCATTGATGTTTTTATTTTTAAGAGAAATATCGAGCACTTTATTGTATAAGAATAAGAGGGCGTTGAAGGCCTGGTTTTGTGTCGAGGCTGCGACATTTCTGTGGGTGGCTAAATGGGTTAGAAACTGTTCGATTTCAGCTTTCCCCATATCCTTAGGGTGTCTTTTGTGGTGAAATAAAATGTATTGTTTTATCCAATACACATAAATTTTAGCAGTTTCATCGCTGTAATGTAGGAATTTGATTTTTACCCGAACCTGGTCAAGCAACTTCATAAATGCGTTATTATTAAGAAATTGACTGATAATAGCGCATTTATGCGTTTTAAACTCGAATATCTCGTATAAAAACGCATAAATCTACAAATAGATGCAATTTTTCATCCAATTAAGGGCTAAAAAGGCTAATATTGGGTGATTTTAGTTCATGATATGGCTTAAGATGTGTGTTTAATAAGTTGTTAGGTGAAAAACCAAAGAGGAGAAAGCATTATGAACTCGGACAGTACTGACTGGATCAGATCATTATTAAAATATGCTGTTCTCGCTCCCTCCAGCCACAACACGCAGCCATGGCTTTTCAAAATAACCGACACCACGGTTTCGCTATACGCCGACCGGACACGGGCGCTTCCTGCCAATGATCCAGACGACAGAGAACTAACAATCAGCTGCGGCTGTGCATTGATGAATTTACGTGTCGCAGCAGCTCACGAAGGCTTCTGGTTGACGTGCGATATTACACCAAAGCTCAATGATGAAGATTTGTTAGCTGTTATCTCATTCAGTAAAGCGGATACGGTATCGCTGACGGAAGCTGAACTGTTTCAGTCTATCGAGAGGCGTCGAACCTACCGCAAACGTTTTGAATCTCGAGATGTGCCGGATTCAATTCTGGGTACTTTATCTGGTGTCGCTACTGAGGAAGGTGCGTGGCTTCACGTCATCAAGTCTGAAGAAAAACGTCAAAAGATCGCTGCACTTGTTTCTGAGGGCGATTTGATTCAGTGGTCAAATCCGAGTTGGCGTCGTGAGCTGGCTTCCTGGATGCATCCGCGCCGTCGAGGCGACGGCCTAACTGTGCCTAGCGTTGTTGCCCCCATTGCACAGGCTGTTGTCAGGACTTTTGATATGGGGAACGGTGTTGGAGCAAAGGATAAGCAGCTTGCTGATGAATCGCCGGTCCTCGCTGTCATCGGTACTGATGGTGATAGTGTGAAAGATTGGTTAGGCGCTGGTCAGGCACTGGAAAAGATCTTGCTGAGTGCGGACTCTAGCGGCCTACAGGCCTCTTACTTAAATCAACCAATCCAAGTGGCGTCACTGCGCACTAAGCTCCAAAACCTCTTGGACCGAGGAGGGTTCCCTCAAATCCTGCTTAGGCTAGGTTTCCCGACAGATGAAATAAAAGCTGCTCCACGTCGCAGTCTTGACGAGGTGATTGAGTAGTAATGGAAGTAATAATTCACCTAACAATGATAATCAAGGACATGCATTAGATAGAATCCACCAACTGTGATAATCAAGGACATGCATTAGATAGAATCCACCAACCGAGCCATTGCGTTAAATTAAGGCGTAATAAAACACTTTAAATTGGGTGTTTTGGGGTGATAGTGATAGGTTGTAAATATTGTTTTATTGAAAAGCCGATTTGAACGTTATTTCCCTTATTTAGGTCGAGCGATGTTGCTTCACGAGTGTGAAGAAAAGAGAAATGATTATAAAATTTAGACTATTCCAGAGTAGGTTTAAGTCGAATTCCAACGGACCATTTTCGCTGTGTTTTTTGGGAATATTCTTTAAGTTGATTGACAGTTCCAACGGCTGAAAATCCAACAGATTTAAAACCTTTTAATTCGTCAATCCATGTATCAGGATTCAGTTCTAATTCGGTCAATACAGTACCTAATTTGTGAGATATGTAACCAACTTTATCATCTATTATAACTCGCCCTGTTTCATCAACCAAATCGATGTAACTTGAGAGGTAATAGGGCAGGTTATTATCACCTTTACCGAAAGACATAAGGTCGGTTGATTCAGACTCAATCCGTTCCTTAATTGAGGTGAATTCTGAATCACCTAAAGATTTGGCCAATCCCGCTCTAATTGGATTCAGATCAACGTAAGCCATACAGGTTAAAAGAGCTCGCTCATCAAGCAGTGCTTGACTCTTGAACCTGCTTTCCCAGAAGTGGCCTGTACATTGATCTTCTTCGTTTGCCATTCTTGCTATGTACTCATTGATGGCTTTCATAAACCAAGAAATGGAACACAAACGCTCACGATATTTAGCAGCATATTTTTGCACACGACGAACAGATGCATCATCTAAGTCATCACCACGTAAATATCTTTGGCAAAGTACCGGTAAAGAGTATAAAAACAGCCAAGTCATAAGTACTTGTTTATCCGTCCAATTATCATTGGCACCTATCTTTAAAACCAAGTGAAAATGATTGCTCATAATGGCATAAGAACATACATCAATGGCAAATACTGAAGCAACCTTTTTTATGCGGTCAATAAGCCACTGTCTTCGGTGTTCAAACGATCTGCCAGTCAAGGCATCTTCACCGCATAGGAATGCTCTTCTGACACACCTGGATATGATATGGTAATAGGGTGTGTCTACAACACAAATCTGCTGGCTTCTTGCAATAGTCATTAGTTTCTCCTTGTAAAATGACCATTTTGACCCGTCTGGATCTAAAAATCTGTAGTGATTATCGATTGGTCTTGTAAGAAATTGACTACAATTAATGCATGTCCTGTATTATTTCATACGTAAAAGTTATGATTTCAAAAACGCCAAGCCATATCCCTATACTAAGAAATTAAAAAAGCAAATAACCATACGGCTGGATGAAGACACCATCGAATATTTTAAAGAAATTGCAGACAAAAAAGGCATACCTTCTCAAGGACTGATTAATTGATATTTAAGAGATTGTGCACAATCACACCGTAATCTTAAACTGGAATGGCAATAGTCAAAGTGGATTATAAACTAAACATTGGATACGCAATGTATCTGCGTTCATGTTGTTAACTGGCAGTTGGGTTATGTGAAAAAAACACTTGACAATAGTATCAATAATGATACTATTTTCTATATGAAAGGTGTGGCTAAGATCATTCAGGTGATGAAAGAAAATCCCAAAGGGGTTCGATTTAATGATCTTCAAAAGGTTTGCATATATTACTTCGGACAACCTCGCCAAAGCGGCAGTAGTCACTGTATTTATAAAACGCCATGGCCTGGAAATCCACGTGTAAATATTCAAAACCATAAAGGAAAAGCCAAGCCCTATCAAGTTAAGCAAGTGTTACTTGCTATTGAAAAAATTGAGATACAACATGGTTAATGAAAGTGATAAATATACATACCGCGTGATGTGGTCTGATGAAGACGAAGAGTTTATAGGCTTATGCGCTGAATTCCCAAGTCTTAGTTGGCTTGCCCCCACCGCTGAAAAAGCATTAAAAGGCATTCGTTTAGTTGTCAAAGAATGTGTTGCAGATATGAATAAAAACCAGGAAGAAGTACCTCGGCCATTATCTGCGCGTAAATACAGTGGTAAATTCATGGTCCGAGTAACTTCCGAGGTGCATCGTCATCTTGCTATAGAGGCTGCTGAATCCGGTGTCAGTTTAAACCGAGTAGTCAGTGCAAAACTTGCACATTGAAAAAAATAATGTAAGTCCCGTGGAATGGGATTGGCCCATCACAATGCTGTTTTACAGTGGGTGACATGCTATTTAAAGTCAAAATTACTGGGTATCATCGTTACTGATGGATATTATTTTCGACAAGGCCATCAGCCATGAAAAATTAAAACAGTTTTTGTTACAAGTCATGCCTGATGAAGATGTATTTTTGATTTATGATGGCATCAATGGTTGGGAAACTGCACCAGACACCTTGCCCATCATCCACTACCAAACCAATGAAGAAATACCCACCGCATTAAAGCGTGGACTGTCAGTTTTTACGAGTAAGAAAAACGACATGCCATTGATCATGAAATTATCACAACAAATTTCCAGGCATTTCCAATGTTCGGCAATGTGTGATGCCAGTATGGTGTTATTGAACAAAAAATCTACTTATTACGCCCTGTTATTCGCATCTAATCAAACATTCCTGGTGGATGACAGAGACTATGAAGTAACCGGTGAAGTCACAAAAATTATCAAACTGGATGACTCCTTGTTTACCAGGTTGAACTGATCAAAAAGCTACATAAGTGAAATATAGACTAAAGGGTACAACAGCCTTTATTCTACATTGCGATAAACTGAGAGAACACACCCCTGCACCCCTCTCAAGAGGGGAAATAGTTCGTGCTAATTTTTAAGGGTGTTAACGAAAAAGACAGTAAATCCAGTCCCCTCTTGAGAGGGGATTAAGGGGTGTGTTCTGACCAGCCCAAGGAAATCAAGATTTATTATTAACCTATGCATTATTAAGTCTATCCGCCGTGGGAACGCATAACCATCAGATAAGGCTTGTGCTAAAATTAAAAAATTTAATTCACGCCACTGTTCTGCGCGAATGTTCGGAGTATCATGAACATATACAAAATTATTTTATTATCGTTAACCCTTGTCGGGTGTTCTTCTACACAAGAATACGAAACTCGAAGCTACAACTGGTCAGAAAATCCGAATTACTCAGAATTAAGAAAGACTATTGGTTGGAGTGATGATTATAATTCAGTGTGCATGATGGGGCGACCATTATCAGAAATGAATGATGCCATGAATAAAGAAGAATGGAACAAAGCAATAGCTGTTGGAGATGCCTGGTTAAATCAATGTCCAATTGATATCCGTGTTCATTACTACATGATGATATCTATGGAGAGAATTGGTAATGAAAGTGGTGCACAGGATCATTTCCGTTGGTTGAGTGGACTGATGGATGATTTGGTGGCGTCGGGAGACGGAAAGACTCCCGAAACAGCTTTTGAAGTAATTTCCATAGCTGAAGAATATGATGTGCTATTTGTTTTAGGTCTAAAGAAAAAGTCACAAGCACTTATATCTGGCCCTGTTCTGTGTGATCTAATTACTGCTACTGATGAAAATGGCAAAGAAATATCTATTTACTTTAACCCTGCAGCGCACTTCGAGCGGCTTAATCAGATGCTCAAATGAGTAGTGGATACTATAATGAAGTGACTGTCCCAGATAACGTTATATCAGTGTATTTAATAAATAAAGCGCTATAAGGTTGGCAGAGCCCATCCTTGTATATAAATCCCATAAAGTCAATTTATTAATATGAAAAAAATCATTATTTTGTTAATTCTTATATTTCCTATGAGCACAATGGCTTGTTCACTTGCCATTAATATATTTCGACCCAATTTTAATATGGAAGCATTTAGCTATGATGTGCCGCCGGTTTTTGAATTTAGTATAGTCAGGATCATCAGAGGTCAGGGGCCGGAGCCTGCAGAAAACGGCATGCAAGTAAGCAGTTCATGTGATGACATCGGCTTTATTGAAATTAGCATAGAATCCAAAGATAAGCATGATCCCTGTGAATATGGATATTATATTTATGACAAAACCGGAACTGCACCGAAAGGCCTCATACCAAGATACCCACAAAAACCAATGCACTATAAAGGTCAGTGTATTTTATCGTTGAGCTGGATGGATGGTGCAAGCTGGGTTCAGGAAGTCCTTGATTTTGAATTACAATTTGAAGCGGTTAATAACTATTTATATAAAAGCGATCGCTCTGAAAGTTTGCCGGTGGTATGGTTTGGTAGGGAGGATGAATAGTCAGTCAGTAGGTTGGGCAGAGCAAAGCGAAGCCCAACATCAAATAATAAACCACAGGATATTCTCATCATTTATTCAATCAGAATTTAAGCAAGTAGGGGGGGCTTTGCCCACCAAATAGGGTTGTAATATTCTCACTATGTTTAACTATTTCAATGCCAAATTATAGATGGATTTTTGTTTAAAATAGTCATGTGCTTATCAAGGATTGGAGAAGTTTTTTACAACAGACATCGTATCATAAATTGGTGGGCAGAGCTCACCCTACGAAAATCAATTCCAGGTAACTAAAACGTCGATAAACCGGTGAATTCCATTAATCGATAACGCCAGTAACGGATACGGCTTTCATCGGCGTAGTATTGATACGGACGGCTGAAGTTTTGATTGGGGCTGTTATGCCAGTTGAGTTCAAAAAAAGCCGTGGCGTCTGTAATGGCCGGCATGTTCGGAGCGCCGACCAGGACGACACTGGTTTCGAGGTTTAAATCGTCGAGATTTCGGCGGGTG
>QQUO01000019.1 GCA_008501575.1 Pseudomonadota bacterium | reverse complement strand
ATTTAACGACAGTTGGTAAAAACATCGGTGGCTGATTACCGGTGGGTGCTGTCGGTGGTCGCCGCGATATTATGGAACACATTGCGCCCCAAGGCCCGGTTTATCAGGCCGGTACCTTATCGGGTAACCCGCTGGCTATGGCCGCCGGTTCTGCCATGATGGACATCATCAGTGAACCCGGTTTTTATGACCATTTAAGTGTTCAGGCAAAAAAACTCACCGACGGCTTACAACGGGTCGCCGATAACGCCGGTGTGCCGTTTGCCACCCGTCAACAAGGTGGAATGTTCGGTTTATTCTTTGCCGCTAAAGCCGCAGATAATTTTGACCAACTGGATAACTGTGATTTGAATCATTTTAAACGCTTTTTCCATGCCATGCTGAAAGCGGGTGTTTATCTGGCACCATCGGCTTATGAAGCCGGGTTTATTTCCAGTCAACATGATGATGCCATTATTGAGAAAACCTTAACAGCGGCCGAGAACGCCATTACTGCCTGATATGGAAGCCGAAGGTTGGATCAAGGATGTCTTTGACTGGGTTCAACAGAATCCCAATTGGACCGGCCTCATTATTTTTGCTTTCTCCTTTCTTGAATCATTGCTTTTGGTGGGCATTGTGTTCCCCGGAGCGGCTTTCCTGGTCAGCCTTGGTGCTTTGATTGGACTGGGTGTACTGGACTTCTACAGTGCTTGGTTTTGGGCCTCGTTTGGTGGTTTTTGCGGTGATGGGCTGAGTTTTTGGATAGGTCATTATTATCGCGAACGGCTGTTGACCATGTGGCCCATTAAACGCTTTCCCCATCTCATTGACAATGGCCAGCGTTTTTTAAAAAAATACGGCGGTGTGAGCATTGTGATTGGTCGCTTTGTGGGACCGGTACGACCCATCATTCCTGCCATAGTCGGCATTATGGGCATGCCCGTTTCACGTTATATACTAATCAGCTTATTGGCCTCATTTTTATGGGCTCCTTTTTATCTGCTTCCGGGCATATTATTCGGCTCAGCCATCGAAAGTATGGCCAAAGTGGCGGTTAAATTAGCTGCATTGTCGCTGGTTCTGGCCGCCCTGGTGTGGCTGATATTCTGGCTGATTCAGTTTGTTTATCATTTATTTGTACCGCGCGCATATCGCTGGCTCAGCCGGGTCTTGGCCTGGAGCCAAAAGCACCCAAAATTAGGGCGTATCACCTCAGGCTTAGTGGACCCAAGACAACCGGAAACCGGTTCTTTGGCCATGATGGCTTTTATTCTGGCTATTTTCACTGTGTTGGTGATTGCTTTTATGGCCGGTAATCAATTGTTGATTGATTGGAACCAAACCAGCGAGGGTTTCTTTTACACTTTTCATAATCCGTGGACCTTACCATTAATGCAATGGCTGTTATATTTAGGTCATGATTTGGTGTTGTGGTTAATGACCGGTCTGGTTGCCGCCTGGTTAATTTATCGCCGCCTGCATCTGGTACTGGGCCATTGGCTTATTTTATCTTTCAGTGCGTATTTATTTTCGGTCATCATCTGTCGCATTGACCATGGTCAGTGGCATTTTGTGTCCTCTCACCATGCCTTTTGGTATGTGGCCTTGTGTGCTTTTTGGGCCATTTTAGTGGCCGGTGCTTATCCGATTAAATGGCGCAGCTGGCCTTATATTGTAACCGCGGTTCTGGCTGCATTGTACCTGTTTGCCACCTTGTTTTTCTTTAAATTAACTCTGCCCATTGCTTTGCTATCAGGGATTATGGCGGCCATTTGGGCAATGGTGGTGGGCATTGCATTTCGCACCCGCTATCGGCGGCAGTTTCTGGGTTTACCGTTAAAACTCATCTTTTTAATCACCACACTGACTGCACCCATTGCCGCTTGGTTGTTTTTCCCAAACAGCAGTCACATCGAAAAACCTCAATGGCTGTCACAACAGGATTACAACACCACCACCGGTTGGGCCAACACCGGCAAGCAACAATTGGATATTCACATCACCGGTGAATTGCAGACGCTAAAAACAGGTTTAGCAGGTCAAGGGTGGCAAGCTTTACCGGTTAAAACATGGGCCAACTTGATTACCGCCCTGGCGGTGAATAAAAATGGCAACCTGCCGGTACTTTCTTATGTTCATAAAGGTGAATTAGAATACTTACTGATGACAAAAACTCACGGTGAGCAGTTATGGGCCTTGCGTGTTTGGCCGGACTCAAGCGCACAGGCAAAACAATGGTCAGCCACCGTTACCCGACATAAAAGAGACACCGATTGGTGGTTTTTCCATCACTGGGGCTTTGTCGAGACATTGACTGATAAATCCGACTTGTTTGTTGATTTTACAAAAGCCGGCTTATTGGTCACTCAATCAACCAACGGTTGGCAGGTTACCATTAACCCCGAGCCACAAAAGTCACCGTAAAATATTGTGCAAAAGGCGCATTAAGGCCACCATAAGGTAAAGTGCTTAAGCGCTCAAATAATGCTTGTATCTCTTCAAACAAGGCCTCTTCACAATCCGCTTCAATATCATATGCCTGTATCTGGCCACCGGGTAATTGAGTAATCTTAACTTGGCATTGCCCACGGTTTTGTCGGTTATCCCAATGGCTTTTTAAGGTTTGAACCAGGCTTATCCAGTAGCGGGTTTCCTCGGCTTGGGTGTTGTGTAAATATTGACTGTTAATATCATCGGTGAAGGTGGCATAAAACAGCGAGTAAAAAAGCTGCCGAGCAAATACCCGTGTGGCCTGCTGCCACACATCAGCATTGAGCTCCACCCACACATTGGTGGGTGTTGTCCCCAGGGTATCCGTGAGGGTCAAATACAAATTAATCGCTCGATCATTTTCCTCAATTCGCCCGCTAATTAAATAACGAACACCGGCTAAACGCCAATGTGCTAACGACCAATTGGTTTGGGGCTGTTGTCGCCCGGGCTGATAAAATAAACCCGATTGGGCAAGCGCCGCCAGTAAAATATTTTCAATATCCACAGCCGGACTCACACCGGTGCCATGATATTCCAGGGGTTTTATAAAAACACCCACCGGCTTTTGCGCCCCGCCAACTATAATAAAATGTGGGGCTAAATGACTGGGTAAAGGCCAGAAAAGAAGCCAAAACAACAGGGATACTTTACGCATAATGGCCAGTTTAGCACAGAAAAAATCAGTCAATATTGATTTTTCTGTTATTATTAGCCATTTTTAATAATGTATATATTTCAATAACCTACACAATTCTGTTAATTTTTTTTATTATTTATCTATTTAATCACTTGCATTAATAATAACCTGTATGTTATTGTTTTAACTATCAAATGTGCCTAAGCCGATTTTGGAGTTTATCGGTTATACCTCTTAATCCCAACCCTGTTGGGATTTTTTTTGTCTTAAATATCCATGATCAAAGCGTGTTTTGCACACTGTTTTCACATTTCAACGACCTTAATCGTATAAAATAGGGTGTAAATTTGACCAAACTCATGAGAAAAAAACAATGAATCGAACGTCTATTTTTTGGCTACTTATTTTCATAGGCCAGGCCAGTTATGCGCAAACCACCACGCCGGTCATAGTGGCACCGGTTAAAGCCACCACACTATCTGGCAACATTGAAGCCTTAGGTGATTTACGAGCCGTCAATAACGTCAACCTAACATCTCAGGTGACTGATTACATTGTCGGTATTTATTTTCAGGACGGTCAAAGGGTTAAAAAAGGTGATGTTCTTATTAAAATGGACACCGCCGATGAACAAGCCCTGTTAGCAGAAGAACAAGCACGGTTGGACGAAGCCCAACGTCAGGTGAACCGTCTAAACCCATTGATTGAAAAAATGGCGGCATCACGCTCCGCACTGGACACCCAAAAAAGTCTGGTGGCCATTTCCAGGGCAAAAATTCAAGGGATTGAAACAGCCATTGAAAAGCGCACTCTTAAAGCACCTTTTGATGGTGTGATGGGTTTGCGGCGTATCAGCGTAGGCAGTTTGGCCCAACCGGGCATGCAATTGGCCACCTTGGATGAAGACAATCAAATGCAATTGGATTTTACCGTTTCAGCCGATCAATTGTCACAGCTACAACCGGGACTCACCGTCACCGCCACCACCACCGCTTACCCGAACCAGACCTTTACGGGTACTTTGGTTAGTTTAGACAGCCGTGTCAATCCGGTGACCCGCATGATCAGCGGTCGAGTAATTATCGACAACGCCAATCATTTGCTAAAAACCGGTTTATTAATGCGGGTCAATATTGCCGCCGCAGAAAAATCAGCCTTATTGATTCCGGAAGAAGCCCTGATATCCGAAGCCGGTCAACATTATGTGTATGTTATAGATGACAGTGGTGATTCCACCACTGTGCGCAAACAAGCCATCACCATTGGTGACCGTCCCAACGGCGCTTTGGCAATCACTTCTGGCTTAATATCCGGTCAGCAGGTGGTTATTCACGGCACTTTACGCATCCACGACGGTTCACCGGTTATTATCAGTGCTGTTAAACACGGCAATGAATCATTGACCGAACTATTACAACAGGCACAACCATGATTATTTCCGACATATCCGTTAAGCGTCCGGTATTCGCTTCGGTTATTTCGTTGCTGTTGATTGCTTTTGGTTTGGTGTCCTTTGAACGTTTGTCGCTGCGTGAATACCCGGACATTGACCCACCCATTGTGACCGTGGCGGTGGATTATCCAGGCGCACCCGCCAATGTCATAGAAACCCGCATTACCGAAATTATTGAAGACCGTGTTTCAGGCATTGAGGGTATTGAATACATTGCCTCGTCTTCCAGTGACGGCCGTTCTCGGGTGACCATTGAGTTTTCTATTGACCGTGATATCGATGCGGCCGCCAATGATGTCCGTGATCGGATTGCCGGTGTCCGTGATAATTTACCGGAAGAAGCGGATCCCCCTGAAGTACAAAAAGTTGACTCCAGTGATGATGTGGTAATTTGGCAAAATTTAGCCAGTTCAGAAATGTCGACCCCGGAACTCACCGATTATGCTGAGCGCTACCTGGTGGATCAATATTCAACATTGGATGGTGTGGCGCGGGTTCGGGTTGGTGGTGGTTTTCGTTACGCCATGCGTATTTGGCTGGACCGCAACGCCATGACAGCACGGGGCTTGAGTGTTAGTGACATTGAACAGGCTTTACGTTCAGAGAATATTGAATTACCGGCCGGCAGTTTAGAATCAGAACAACGGGTATTCAAAGCACGGGTGGCCCGCCAGTTCAATACCGCAGATGACTTTGCCGGTTTGGTCATTGCCGCCGGAGAAAGAGGCTCTTTGGTTCGTCTCGGTGATGTGGCACGGGTGGAACGAGGTCTGCGTGAGGATCGCACCATATTCCGCGGTAACGGTGATCCCATGGTCGGCATCGGTATCGTTAAACAATCCAATGCCAACACCATCACAGTGGCTCGAGGCGTTAAAGCCCTGTCTGATAGACTGAATAAAAACCTGCCCAATGGCATGGTCATTGAACAAAGTTATGACGCGTCGGTGTTTATTGAATCCGCCATTAACGAGGTCTACACCACTTTATTTATCGCCATCAGCTTTGTGGTGTTGGTGATATTTTTATTTTTAGGTAATTGGCGGGCCATGTTGATTCCCGCAGTGACAGTGCCGGTGTCAGTCACTGCCACTTTTATTGTTATTTATGCCCTGGGATTTTCTATTAACCTATTAACTTTATTGGCTTTGGTGCTGGCCATTGGTTTGGTGGTGGATGATGCCATTGTGATGTTGGAAAATATCGTCAGACGGATGCAGGAAAAGCATGAGACCCCTTTAGTGGCCGCCTACCGTGGTGCCCGCCAAGTGGGTTTTGCGGTGATTGCCACCACCATGGTTTTGGTGGCGGTATTTGTACCCATTACCTTTTTAGAAGGTGACCTGGGTCGTTTATTTACAGAATTTTCATTAACGATTGCCGCAGCGGTTATATTTTCTTCCTTGGTGGCTTTGACCTTATCGCCGATGTTGGCTTCAATCTTGCTTAAACCCACACAAAATAAAAACAAGTCGCTAAAAACCATCGACACCGGTATTCGGCGCAGTCGTCGATTATATGGCCGTTGGTTGGTAAAATGGATCAGACGGCCTGTTTATATGATTATACTATTCGTGACCATTATTGTGGCCACGGTATGGCTGTTTTCAGACACCGCTCATGAATTCACTCCGACAGAAGATCGCGGTGCTTTTTTTGTCCGCATTTCCGGACCTGAAGGTGCCAGCTTTGAGTACATGTCTGAATATATGAATGAGATTGAACAGCGCTTACTGAAATACGTGGAAGATGGTCGTATTGACCGCATGTTGGTGCGTGCCCCTTTGGGTTGGGGTAGCATTGAGTCCTTTAATGGCGGCTTTGTCATAGCCCGATTAAAACACTGGCAAGAACGGGATTTTTCAGCCTTTGACATTATGGACCAGATTAAAGCTGAACTGGCCGATTTACCCGGTGTTCGTGCCTTTCCCATTATGCGCCAAGGTTTAGGTGGCGGCACCGGTAAACCGGTACAATTTGTCATCGGTGGCAGCAGTTATGAAGAGTTGGCCCAATGGCGTGATATCCTGATTGCTGAAATCGAGAAAGACAATCCCGGGCTCACCGGTATCGACAGCGATTATAAAGAAACCCGTCCACAGATTGACTTTGTGGTGGATTATGATGCTGCGGCTGATTTAGGGGTTCGCATTAATGACATCGGTCGCACCTTACAAACCATGTTATCAGGACGGAATGTCACCACCTTCATCGATAACGGTGAAGAGTATGATGTGATATTAGAGGGAGAACGCAGCCAACAACGCAGCTTTAACGATGTCCAAAACATATATGTCCGCTCACAACGTAGTGGCGAACTGATTCCCTTAAGCAATCTGGTCAATATTAAAGAATATGGTGCCGCCGATAACCTCAGCCGCTATAACCGCATGCGTGCCATCACCCTCGATGCCGGCTTAGCTGATGGTTACCGTTTGGGTGATGCCCTGGCTTATCTGAATAATATGGTGGATCAACACCTACCGGATCATGCCATTGTTGACTATAAAGGCCAAAGCCGAGACTTTATTAATTCCGGTAGTTCAGTCATGTTCGTATTTTTACTGGGGTTAATTGTGGTGTTTTTGGTGTTGGCTGCACAATTTGAAAGTTATGTTCATCCTTTCGTGATTATGCTGACCGTACCCTTGGCCATCGCCGGTGGCCTGTTCGGTTTATGGCTGACCGGCGGCTCATTAAATATTTATTCCCAGATAGGTTTAATTATCCTGGTGGGCTTGGCCACCAAAAATGGCATCCTGATTGTCGAATTTGCCAACCAAATGCGCGACAAAAATTACCCCTTTAACCGTGCCATCCTAACCGCTGCCAGGGTTCGTTTTCGACCCATTGTTATGACCGGCCTCACCACCGTTGCCGGCGCCATTCCTTTGGTCATTGCTTCCGGTGCCGGTGCCGAAACCCGTATTGTTATAGGCACCGTGATTTTGTTCGGCGTCATCGCCGCCACCTTGTTCACTTTATTTGTGATTCCGGTGGCCTACAGTTTATTGGCCCGTAAAACCGGTTCACCCGGTGATGTGGCCCGCAGATTAACCGAGCAATCCGCTAAAATCACGCATCAGCAACCAGACATCGCTAAAGTAAGTCAACAAACCGGTAAAACCAGCCAAAAAGTCATCAAGTAAGTACAACCATTTGTCCATTATACTGTCCCACTTCACAGATTTTTAATCTCGTATTAGCTATACTTAAAAGATAGTGACAGCTAATGCGAGGTTATTGATGAAACGTATTCTATTATTTATTGGCCTGTTCTTATTAGGTATTCAATACCAAAGCCTGGCTGCGGTGCATTTATCCAATGACGGTACCGGCCAGGTCGGTATTGTGCCTTTTTATTCTACCGTAGATGGTAACGAGACCCATCTAAGGGTAATAAACACCGGTGATCAATATAAAGCTGTTCGGGTGAATGTTCGTACAGCAGATATCACAGCTCAACCGGTGTACAGCTTAAACGTCTATCTGCGTCCACATGACACCTGGCGAATGGCCATGGGTCAGCAGGATGACTTTATTGCGGCCATTAATACGGATACCACCTGCACTTTAGGCTTGACTGACCCCGCAAACCAAGCGGTTGACTGGTCTAATCATATCTGGGAAACGGGCTTTATTGAAGTGATAGAGATGGGTAATATCAGCCCTGCAACCATTGGCCAGTATGTTGCTGAAAATGAATACTGTTCACTGATTGAAGAGGCCTGGGCAGACGGCGGTGCCTGGGCAGATAATCCGCTTGCCGGCATCAATCCGGTAAACGGTGAATTACAAGTCACCACTGAACTAATCAACGTGCCTGATGGTTTTTCTTTTAACATCCCTGTCACGATGTTGGTTGATTTTTATCCTGAAGGCTCAAAAGTACATACTTCAACTGGATCTGAACAACCTAATTTAGGCAGTGGAACCCAAATAAGCCGAATCATTTATGATGGTAATTTAGTTGAAACCACCTGGCAACATGGCTATGAGGCCGTGAGTGCATTGCTGATGAAGGAAACACTTTCCAATGAATTTAACCTGATTGAACCGATAGGTGGACAAACGGATTGGATAATGACATTTCCAACGTTAGCCTTTCATGTTAGCAGTGCTCACTTTGAGGAAAATTTTCAATACCCGGTTTCTAAATTTAACTACAACATATTTTCGAGTGAAGGCCAAGACATACCACTACCCTGTGTTGGTAGATTCTGCTTTCCTGTCGGTAAACCGAGGATTAATTATTTAACTCAACATACAGCTGTTTATAATTTTAAGGAGCTTAATGCAGAAAATTTCACATCTAATTTAATTAACACATCGAGCAATAATGCCTTCGAATTTGGCATTAATTACAACAGCGAGTGGCTACCTATACAGCGTCAAAAGGAGTCTCAATCCGGGACCGTAAAATTAATTTTCCCCAGTCCAAATCCGAACTACCCTGTCAGATCCCAATTAGTTGGTATTGACAGTCAGACCGGTATACAACATATCTATCATGGTTTACCCATGATTGGCTTCGCTGCCCACTTTAGCTATAACAATTCAATACCGGCTGTTTATAGCAGAAGCGTTCAACACACCGCCACACGCCTAATCACAGAAGAACAGCCAGAATAATTTACCGCGCCACAAAATCCAGTACAGTGGCATTGATGCAGTAACGTGGATGACCGTTTGGACCATCATCAAAGACGTGGCCTAAGTGGATGCCACTGGTTTTGGCGATAACTTCGGTGCGCACCATGCCCAGACTGTGATCGGCTTGTTCAACCACGGCACCTTCAACCGGCTGGGTAAAGGACAACCAACCGGTGCCGGAATTAAAGCGATGCTCGGTATCAAATAAAGGTTCGCCGCTGAGTTTATCGACAAACACCCCCGGCGGGGTATCCTTAAATAAATCATACTGCTTACAAAAACGGTTATCTGTACCTTCAGCAAAAGCCACTTTATAGGCCTCACTGTCACCCAGTTTAAAGGCACCTAAGGCTTTATAAAATTCTTTGGCCGCCATATAACCTTGTTTGGCAAAGGTTTCTTGACCATCTTCTAAGAAGTAAATCGTGGGTGTGGCCCAGGTGGGTGTTTCAATATCGAGGTCTTGTAATTGTTTGGCGGTGCGGTACACCAGGGGGATATCGCCTTGATAAGCTTCACTGACATCCTTGCGGAATTTTTCACAATAGGGGCAATAGCCATCGGCTTCTAAAACAACAATTGATTGACCTGTTAACAACGCTGAATTATCAACTTCAGCCACCGTTTTAGGGACACTGGGTGAATCACTAAAAGTGACACCGGTGGAATGATCCGGGCAATAACCATTGGGGTTTTTGGCAATATAATCCTGATGGTAATCTTCTGCCGGATAGAATTTATCCAGCGGTTTAATGGTGGTTTGGATTTGACCAAAACCGGCGGCTGTGAGTTGTTTCTGGTATTCATCACGCAGGCTTTTGGCCAATTTTAATTGGCTGTCAT
>QQUO01000006.1 GCA_008501575.1 Pseudomonadota bacterium | reverse complement strand
TGACCACATATTAAATTCGGCGAACTGGGTTGAATAATCCGGAATACGACGGGGCATTCCAGCCAGTCCTAAAAAGTGTTGCGGGAAAAACAGTACATTCACGGATATGGCTGACCACCAAAAGTGAATTTTACCTAAACGCTCATCGTACATATGTCCGGTCCATTTTGGCAACCAGTAGTAAGCGGCCGCAATAATGGCAAACACCGATCCCGGAACCAACACATAGTGGAAATGCGCGACAATAAAATAAGTGTCATGGTACTGTAAATCCACCGGTGCCAGTGCCATCATTACGCCTGAAAAGCCACCAATAGTAAACAAGGCAACAAAAGCGATGGAAAATAACATTGGTGTTTCAAAAGTCATGGCGCCTCGCCACATGGTGGCCAACCAGTTAAATACTTTCACCCCGGTGGGCACTGCAATTAACATGGTGGCATACATAAAGTACAGCTGTCCACCCAGGGGCATGCCAACACTAAACATATGATGGGCCCAAACAATAAAGGATAAAAAGGCAATGGCGGCTGTGGCATATACCATCGACACATAACCGAACAAGCGCTTACGGGCAAAGGTCGGAATAATTTCAGAGACAATACCGAATGACGGCAGAATCATAATATACACTTCGGGGTGCCCAAAGAACCAGAAAATATGTTGGAACATCACCGGATCACCACCACCGGCGGCATTAAAGAAACTGGTGCCAAAGTAACGATCAGTCAACAGCATGGTCACTGCACCGGCTAAAACCGGCATCACCAGAATTAATAAAAAGGCGGTAATCAACCAGGTCCACACAAACATCGGCATGTTCAAATAACCAACATTGGGGGCACGCATATTAACAATGGTGGCAATAATATTAATGGCGCCTAAAATAGAAGAAATCCCCATTAAATGCACCGCAAACACTAAAAACGCCACATTTTGGCCACCCTGTAACACCAACGGTGGATACATGGTCCAACCACCGGCCGGGGCGCCACCGGGCATAAAAAAGGTGGATGCCAACACCACAAAGGCAAAAGGCAACAACCAAAATGAAAAGTTATTTAACCGAGGTAAAGCCATATCGGGGGCACCAATCATCATCGGTACCATCCAGTTGGCCAAGCCCACAAAAGCCGGCATCACCGCACCAAAAATCATAAACAGCGCGTGCATGGTGGTCATTTGGTTAAAAAAGAACGGCTCAACAAACTGTAAACCCGGTTGGAATAATTCCAGACGAATAACCATCGCCATGGTACCGCCAATAATAAACATCGCCAAAGCAAACACCAGATACAGGGTACCGATGTCTTTGTGATTGGTGGTCAACAACCATCGATTGATAAATCCTTTGGGTTTGTGATCGTGGGTCAGATCGTCGTGTGTAATTTCGTGACTCATAATTTAATCCTCGCGATTATTGTTTGGCGGCTTCGATGTCGGCCGGTTGTACCCGGTCACCCACATCATTACCAAAAGCGTTACGGGTATAAGTTATTGTGGCGGCAATGTCCTCAGCCGGCAATATACTGCCAAAAGGCATCATGCCGGTGCCAGGCACACCATTGACAACGACATCAATCTGCTTGGCCAAATCACCAACAACCACTGCACTACCGGCCAAAGACGGGAAAGCCGGTGGCATACCACTACCATCTATTTTGTGACACGCCAAACATTGGGTGTTGTACACCTCTTCGCCGCGCGTCATAAGTTGCTCCATGGACCAGCCAGAATCTTGCTGTTCATTCTGGTTATCAGCGACCTCTTCATCCTGAACTTCTTCATGATCGCTTACCGCTGCTGTGGCTGATAAATCAGTTACTTGATCAGCTTCAACTTCGATTGGGTCATCACCAAACGTGTCTTGTGACTGTTCCACAACTTCGGCTGATTGTACCGTGCTGGTTTCACCGTTTTGCTCAGCAACCCAGCTGGCATAATCGCTCTCACTCAGAACTTCCACCACAATCGGCATATAGCCATGATCCTTACCACACAACTCGGCACACTGACCGCGGTAAGTGCCGGGTTGTTTGATATGGGTCCATGCTTCGTTAATGAAGCCTGGAATGGCATCGCGCTTCCAACCAAATTCAGGCACCCACCATGAGTGAATAACATCATCTGAGGTTAACAGGAAACGAATGTTGGTGTTGGCCGGAATCACCAGTGGGTTATCGACATCCAACAAATAATTATCAACCGTATTAACATTAATACCGGAACCTTTCTGTCGGGCAATATTACTGTCAGCAGTTAAAGTACTGAGAAAACCAAAGCCCTCATCCAAATAATCATAGCGCCATTTCCATTGATATCCCGTTATTTTAACTGTCATATCCATGGTCACAGGTTCACCTTGTGAATCCCTGGGACTATCCATTTGCATCATGCCTTTGGTTGCCGGCAGGGCAATGGCAATCAAGATTAGCACCGGAATGGCCGTCCAGATTATCTCAACCGTGGTGCTGTGAGAAAACTGAGCCGGCTCAACACCTTTGGATTTTCGATGAGCAAATATCGAATAAAACATGGCGCCAAATACGCCAATACCGATAATGACACAAATCCAAAGCACCAACATGTGCATATCGTAAACTTGACCACTGTAGTCGGATACGCCTTTGGTTAAGTTCATGCCATACTCTGCAGATGCCACGGTCGACATCAGCAGACTGCCTACCATGAAGCCTTTTATAGTCTGTTTCTTGATCATACAATTGATACCCTTCTTATTTAATAAAAACCCATAGCACAGCGTCTCGTCGCCAATTATCATGAAAGTCAGTCGGTCAGCTTTAAGCTATCGATTTCTTGGTTAAAACTGAACCGCCTTTGGCAAGCGAACAAATCTGTCTCGGTCGGTTAATGATGGAATTTTAGCACCCCTCAAAAAAAATATCCGCATATCAATCTAAATTTTCTTAATTTAATGCATTATAAAGCCCTTATTTAAGAATAAAACCTCAATAAACACTTGGTAAAACAAGCCTTTAAAATTTACCGGTTCGCTGGCATTTATCATTGCTCCTAAATTAACTACGATAACAATAAATGACGGCAATGGGGATATAGGTGTGTCTCGCGAGCAGGACGCGATAGTGACCCGCTTTGATGGCTTTTGCGTCCTGCTCACGTCACGGACCTACATCCTGTAGGCCACTAATGCATCAATAAGCTTAGACAATGGTAAAAGTGAATGAAGTCCCAAGAGCATTCTATTATAATTTGCGCTTGAATCTATTATATGAGCTTGCCCATGTCTTTCGATACTTCCGTACTCAGTGAATCCTATTTAGTGGATGAAGAAATCATTGTCACTGAATTACTTTCTTTGCTTAACCTCAGATCATCGCAACGACAGCAGATTAAGCAACTGGCCACCAAACTTGTCACCGAAGTTCGCAACAACATCGATGATATGGATGGTATCGACGCTTTTATGCAGCAATATGATTTATCCTCTAAAGAAGGCATATTGCTGATGTGTCTGGCGGAAGCCTTGTTGCGAATTCCCGATAAATCAACAGCCGATAAATTAATCAAAGATAAAATTCTCGATGCCGACTGGAAATCCCACCTGGGTAAAAGCGATAAATTATTTGTTAATGCCTCTACCTGGGGGCTCATGCTTACCGGTCGAATTATTGATATTGACGTCTCCAAAAAAGGCATGTCCAAAGCCATTGATAAGTTCATCAACAAAACCGGCGAACCGGTGATTCGCACCGGCCTGTTACGTGCCATGGAAATGATGGGTAAACAGTTTGTTATGGGTCGCACCATTAAAGAAGCCCTCAAACGCGGTAAGAGAAAAGGCTTCAAAGAGTACCGATTCTCTTATGATATGTTGGGTGAAGCGGCGCTGACACAGGATGATGCTGACCGCTACTATAAAGCCTATGCCGATGCCATAGATGCCATTGCTGAAGCCAATAAAAAACGTGATATGAAAGAAGCTTCCAGTATTTCAATCAAACTATCGGCACTCCATCCACGCTACGAAGTGGCCAATGAACAACGGGTTATGGCAGAGTTGGCGCCACGGGTACTGAGTCTGGTCAATCAAGCCAAAGGTTGTCATGTCGCGGTCACCATTGATGCCGAAGAAGCTGATCGTTTAGAGATATCGCTGAAGATTTTTGCCGAGGTTTATCGTCAATTGGACAGTTACAATGGCTTTGGCCTGGTGGTGCAAGCCTATCAAAAACGTGCTTTTGATGTCATTAAACTATTAATCGATTTGGTTACTGAAGAAGGGCGAATCATTCCTTTACGGCTGGTTAAAGGCGCTTATTGGGACACCGAAATAAAACGTGCCCAAGAACAGGGTTTGAGCCATTATCCGGTGTACACGCGCAAGACCAATACTGACCTGGCCTACCTGGCTTGTGCCCGATTATTATTGGACAACCGAGATAAATTTTACCCACAATTTGCCACCCATAATGCCAACACTGTGGCCGCTATCTATGTGATGGCCGGTGACCAGGGCGGCTATGAGTTCCAGCGTTTACACGGCATGGGCCAATCTTTGCACAATCAAACCATTGCCAGCGATGGCCTTAATCGACCTTGTCGCGTCTATGCGCCAGTGGGTAGCCATCAAGACCTATTGCCATATTTGGTCAGAAGGTTATTGGAAAATGGTGCCAACACGTCATTTGTTAATCGCCTGACCGATATTAAGTACAGTGTTGACATCATCACCCAGGACCCGATTGAAAAAGTCATCAAAAACACCACCCACAAGCATCCACTATTGCCACTACCCAAAGATATATTTTCTGATAACCGCATTAACTCCACAGGGGTTAATGTCCATGACACGCTCACTTTAAGGCAATTGCAAGATGCCATTGAAGCACAACAAAATACAGTTTTCAGCGCCAGTTCGATTGTCAATGGTCAAGAAGTCCAGGGTGATAAGCAGTTAACAGTGTATTCTCCGGCAGACTTAAATCACACAGTGGGCCATTATCACCATATCAATGATGCAGGTTTACAAACAGCGGTGGATACCGCCCATACTTTTTATCCGCACTGGCGCGACACATCAGCAGATGACCGCTGTGCAGCGGCTCGCAAAACCGCCGATTTACTGGAATCTAACCGTGATAAACTGCTTTATTTATTACGTTATGAAGCCGGTAAAACGTTAGAAGATGCCATTGCCGAATTGCGCGAAGCGGTGGATTTTTGTCGTTATTATGCTGAACAGGCAGAACAGTTATGTGCTGAGGGCATAATAATGCCCGGCCCCACCGGTGAGAGTAACTATTTATACCACCAGGGGAAAGGTGTATTTGTTTGTATTAGTCCATGGAACTTTCCTTTGGCCATTTTTACCGGCCAGGTGATTGCGGCTTTGGTCACAGGTAATTGTGTTATTGCTAAACCGGCGGAACAAACCAACCTTATTGCCTACCAAACGGTGCAATTAATGTACCAGGCGGGCTTCCCCAAAGAAGCTTTACAACTCACTTTAGGCCCGGGTAAATTGGTGGGTAACTATTTATGTAGCCAGGCGGCCATTCATGGTGTTGTATTCACCGGTTCAACCGCCACTGCCCAGGTGATTAACCGCAATCTGGTGAATCGCGACAGTCGTGAAATCGCCACCTTTATCGCCGAAACCGGTGGTCAAAACTGTATGATTGCCGATTCCTCCACTTTGCCCGAACAACTGGTCAAAGATGTGATTAATTCGGCTTTTTATAGTTGTGGGCAACGCTGTTCAGCACTGCGGGTGTTATATATTCAGGCCGATGTGGCTGATAAAGTCATCACCATGTTACAAGGTGCCATGAACCAACTTAAAGTCGGCCATCCTCGTCATTTTAATACCGATGTTGGACCCTTGATTGACCAAACCGCACTCGATACCTTAACCACTCATCGTGACCATATGGCCAAGTTGGGGCAGTTACTGGAATCACCGGAATCACCGGATTTAAATGGCCATTATTTCAGCCCACAAGCAGTGGAAATTGACCGAATTCAGCAATTAGAAGAAGAGGTGTTCGGCCCATTTTTACACATTATTCGTTATCAGGCCAAAGACCTTGATCAGGTGATAGCGGACATCAACAGCACTGGCTATGGCCTCACCACAGGCATTCATTCACGCATTGATGACACCATTGATTATGTGGTGTCTAAAATACAGGCTGGTAATTGTTATATTAATCGCAATATGACCGGCGCAGTGGTCGGGGTTCATCCATTCGGTGGAATGGGCCTGTCCGGTACCGGCCCCAAAGCCGGTGGGCCGGGTTATTTGCACCGTTTTGTAAATGAGAAAACCATCACCAACAACATCGCCGCGGTTGGCGGCAATGCCGATTTATTGGCTTTAAGTGACGACTAAACAGCGACCTTATGTATCTGGACTTTTTTAACTTAAACAAACCACCTTTCGCCATCACACCCGATCCGGCGTTTGTTTATTTAAGTGAAAAGCATCATGAATCTTTGGCCCATTTAATTTATGGGGTGACCCGCGGTGGTGGTGCCGGTTTTGTACAATTAACCGGCGAAGTGGGCACCGGAAAGACCACCTTATCCAGACTTTTTTTACAACAACTGCCTGCTGACACCCACGCAGCGTTAATATTAAACCCGAATCAATCGCCACAGGAATTATTGGTGGCCATTTTTCGAGAATTTAACCTGTCAACCCACGGCACCGGCAAACAGTTGGATGCCATGGTTAATCGACTCAATGAACAGCTACTGGAATGGTGGCAAAAAGGTGAAAACACCTTGATTATCATTGATGAGGCGCAAAATTTACCGCAACCGACCCTTGAGCAGTTGCGGCTCTTGACCAACTTAGAAACCGCTGAGCATAAACTTTTACAAATTATATTAATTGGTCAACCGGAGTTAAAAACCACCATGGCGCGCAAAGATTTGCGGCAACTGGCTCAACGCATTACCACGCGGTTTCATTTATTACCACTTAACCGCACAGAAACGATGGCTTATATTCGCCATCGCATGGCCGTCAGCAGTGCAGCGCCACAACAAACGACCACAGCCGAACCGCAGATTTTATCCAAACAAGGTGTTTTTAGCTGGCCAGCCTTACAGGCGGTGTACCGTTACAGCAAAGGCATTCCGCGACTTATCAATATACTGTGTGACCGCGCTTTACTGGTGGCTTACACCCAAGAAAGTCCACGGGTTCGATATCGCCATATTCAGCAGGCACAGCGGGAATTACATGATCAAACAAGCAACCGGGGCTATTTCAGGGCGGTTGGTTTGATGGTATTTATGGGTTTTGCCGTGCTGGCAGCCTGGTACCTCTACTCCGAGAGCAATTTAACCCCGGTTGAGCACACCAAACCCATGCCAACAACAAGTCAACCCACCATGATAGATGCCCCCGCCGTGAACATCAGTTGGCAACGCTATTTTCAATTATGGCAATTACAGCCAGGCTTGTTTTGGCCCAATTTAGATTGCCCGGAAATGGCCTTAACCGGTATGGCCTGTTACCACAAACAAGGTAACCTCAGTCAAATTGCAGCACTTGATACACCGGTTATCTTGCAGCTCAATAATCAAACCGCGGTGTTATTAACCGGTCTCACCAAGCAACACGTCACATTAAGTACCCGCCAGGGTTCACAAACCATCAGTCACCAAGATTTAAATCAGTTTTGGTTGGGTCATTATCGGATTCTTTGGCCAATCGCGCCATCACTAATTAATGGTACAATAAAGCAACAACGCCAATGGGCGCTGTCGGTGGCACAGTTGCTGGCTGAACAGCCCGAGCTCACCGAAGCGGATTTAACGGGTTGGATAAAAACATTCCAACAACAACATGGTTTACATGCGGATGGTATTATTGGTCGTGAAACCCAAATGGCTTTGGCTTTAAAAGCCTATGACGGTCCACAATTAAACCCACAGACCAATATCGGTCTTAGATAACACAGAGCAATCACATGTCATCGATTATTGATGCCTTAAAAAAATCAGATGCCAAGCGACCAAAAAAAAACCATGGTCTAAAAATTCGCATGGATTTAAAAAGCCATTCTGTGAAAAACAAACGCCGGGGCTTTTATGCCTTTGTCATGGTGTTGGTGCTGCTATTAATACTGGTTTATTTCCAAAAACCGGATATTATTTGGCAACAATTCAACCGCCAGGAACCCCCTCAATTGGTGACCGAAACAACACCCGATAACACAAGTCAAGCCGCTGAAAAAATTAAAAAATTAAGCAAGCCGGCACCTGCTGAAGTTCAGTCGATTGTCAATAATCAGCCAAATGAAACATCACAGTCACACATTTTATCAGAGCCAGAACCAGCCGCAGACAATCTCAATGTGGTTATAGAGGAAAAAGAAATCAGTCATCCCAGGCAATCTGATAAACAAGACCTGGTTGAGACCAGCCAAGCCGCCACCACTTTGCCGGATGACCAAATACAGCAGCAAATTGATCAACAGTTGGATGCCACACCAATGAAAAATAAACAGGTTATTACTGAGGCACCACAAAACAACAGCAATCCCCCCGACACGACCGCAAATTTGCCACAAGTATTCGAATTACCTTATGCCATTCGAAAAGACCTGCCCAAGCTGAATTTAAGTGTCCATGTGTATGACCCGGTGGTGGAAAACAGAATGGCTATACTTAATGGTGTAACCATTCATGTGGGTGATACTTTTGAGGAATTATTAACCATACAAGACATTACCCAGTCGGGGGTGGTCATACGCATTCAAAACAGAGATTTCGTTGTGCTCAAGTGATTAACTTTTCCAGCTTAAAACCCCGTTATGTGCCTTATATTTCAGCCCTTATAAGCTTGGTTTTACTGTTATTCCTGGTGCTCATGGAAGCCACCGATTTAAAACAGGACTTGATTAATTATTACGCCATCCACACCAATGCCTTTTGGCCAAAAATTGAACAACATCCACTTGAACTATTGCGTTTATTTACTGCCCTTTTTCTCCATGGCAACTGGCTACACTGGCTGACCAATGTGTCTGCTTTTGTGCTGTTGGCGTTTGCCATTGAACGGGTTATTGGTGCGCAAAAATTCATGTTTATTTTTTTAGTTGCCGGCATAGTCGGTAACATTGCTGCCGCCTTGGTGATGCAAAATCAAGACCACATTCTATTGGGTGCCAGCGGTGCGGTTTCCGGTTTGATTGGTTTATGGCTGGTGTTGTTTCCGGATAAAAAAATCAGCTTTGTGATACCCATTGGTCTCTATTTAGAAAAAACATCCATGCCATTATGGGTTATCATCTTCTTTTGGCTGTGTTTTCAATTGGTTTTACACTTTCAACCCAATATGCACTATAACATTGCTTGGATGAGCCACCTCAGCGGCTTTACGGCTGGTTTTTTGTTGGCTTGGTTTGTAAAATAGAGCCACCGCTTACATGAGATAACAATGAGCACGAAACAACCTTTATACAGAATCAGTTTTCATCATCGGGATAAATTATACGAACTCTACGCCAAGTACATAAACAGCGAAGAGTTGTTTGGTTTTATTTCCCTGACTGATTTGGTGTTTGACGTGTCCGCCGGAGTCGTCATTGACCCGGTGGAAGAACAGCTCAAAACTGAATTTAGTGATGTTGAAGTGTTACACATTCCACAACACCATGTGGTTAGAATTGAACAAGTCAAACAGAAAAAAACCTGTCGCATTAAACGCTTACATAATAATGAAATAATGAGCGCCATCCCCCACGGTAAAGGCACCCCGCAATGAGACAAGCCGATATACTGATTGTTGATGATGAACCGGATATCCGTGAATTAATTTCTGATATCCTGGCGGATGAAGACTACCATGTCAGGACAGCTGTTGACGGTCAAGATGCCCTCAACAAAATTAAAGACCGCAACCCTGATTTGGTGTTGTTAGATATTTGGATGCCGGAAATGGACGGCATCAGTTTACTCAAAAAATGGCATCAAGACGATGGCATGCCATTTGCGGTGGTTATGATGTCCGGACACGGCACCATCGAAACCGCCATTGAAGCCACTAAAATGGGTGCCGCTGATTTTGTT
>QQUO01000301.1 GCA_008501575.1 Pseudomonadota bacterium | reverse complement strand
GGGTTGATGTCTTGGGCACCGACATCATGATAGGGATTAAAATTAGCTTGGTGTCGTTGGTGACAAACCAAGGTGCCGGCATTGCGCTCGGGGTGATACTCAACATCGCGGCCATAACCGTAATCAACAAATAGCACCAAACCTTGATTTAAATATTGGGTAATGCCGGCCATCCATTCATTCAGATGTGGAATAAATTCAGAGCGGTAGCCATCGGGCAAGGTCAATTCCCTGGCCTTTATTTGAGACAATAATTCATCGGGAAAATCATGCCATTGTTCCACCAGTTGGTCATTGTCCAAATTGAGTATAAGGCGTCGATAGTGATTGTCTTTAAATTGAAACACCTCAACCGGTATGGCATCAAGCACTTCGTTGGCAAAAATGACACCATTAAATTCTGTGTCAGGGAATTTGTCCAACCAGGTGACACGGCGTTTAAGGTCATCGGATAATGTTTGTATTTGTTGTTGCTGTTGCTGTCTTAAATCGGCGCTGACTTCTAAAATCAAATACTGTTCAGGGAGATATTGTGCGGATGAACTCAAGCCATCTAGAGCCGTGAGCACATCTGCGCAAAAGCGCCCACTACCGGCACCCAGTTCTAAAATAACCGGCTGCTGCAATTGTTTAAAGACGTCCGCAAATTGGCGCGCCATAGATTGCGCAAACAGTGAACCCAGCTCCACGGCTGTGATAAAATCACCGGCTTGGCCGAATTTCTTTAAACCGGCACTGTAGTAGCCCAAACCCGGTTGGTAAAGCGCCATGCGCATAAAATCAACGAAGGGCAGGCCATCATTGTCCTTGATGGCGGTGGTGATGTGATGCCAGAGGGATTGTTGAATTTGTTTTAAGGAGTCAGACATAGGTGAAATTAAACAATGATTTGAAGCTGTGGTTAAATCATAACCCGCAGCAAGATAACAAAAAAGCCAAAATATACAGCGACGGTATTTTACATCAGTTGTTAAGTGATGCCTGTCCTGAATCTGCTCCTTTTAAGATTAAACGTAACCAAAACGGTAAACCGTACACCGAGGCAGCCATCTATTTTTCGTACAGCCACAGTCGACGAGCCTATTTATATGGCCTATCCAAACATGGCGCCATTGGTCTGGACATTGAAAACACCAATAAACCCCGAGATTTTATGGCTTTGAGTCAGCGTTATTTTCATGTCGATGAGCGTCAGCAAATGCAGGACTTACAACCGCAAGACAGGCGTTTGTTTTTTTATCGGCTTTGGACCCGAAAAGAAGCCTGGTGTAAATTAAGTGGTGGTGTTTTGTGGTATTATTTAGGTCGTTCAGTCTTGGCCGACCAGGTGCAAACAGAGAATCAACACACAGTGTATTTAAATGACTTAACTGATATCAAAGGCTTTGCCGCCGCTATGGCCACCCATTTTATTGCAGATCGTTGTCCCATCAATGTTATTAAATAGCATGATGCGATTGGTTATTTTTGTTGGATTCTTTGCCTTAATGGGTTGCCAGATTGATCGCCAGACTTTGCACCATGCAAAATCTGTGACTGAGCTGAAAAAAGATGCCGCCCTGACCTGTCCGATTAATGATTCTATTGCTTGTGCCCAGGATACGGCATTTAATAAGCTTTATGCCAGCAGTCAAATGAACGATAACAATAAAATGTTGATATTGGATCATGGCGAACAATCGCTGTTGGTGCGCATCAATTTAATTCGCGCGGCCCAAAAAAGTATCGATATTCAAACTTTTATCTGGAATAACGATGAAGCCGGCAATTGGGTGTTGGCAGAACTGATTAAAGCGGCGCGCCGCGGTGTTGAAGTGAAAATTATTGGCGATCAACTTTATACCATGGGAAATTCCTGGTTAATGGCGGAATTGGCCACCATTCATAAGAACTTTGGGTTTCGGTTATACAATCCGGTGTTCAGTGATGCCCACACCTCGACTTTTGAATTTGCCACAGCCATTGCCTGTTGTCTGGCGAATCTAAATCGGCGCATGCACAACAAGGCTTTTGTGGTGGATAATCGCTATGCCATCGTTGGTGGTCGCAATTATTCCAGCCGCTATTTTGATTGGGACGGTACATTTAATTACAAGGATCGTGAAGTGATGGCCATTGGTTCGGTGGTGGATGAAATCATCACTTCATTTGACAGTTTTTGGGAATCGCCACATGTGTTGCCGCTCACCCATCTAAATGATGTCGCTAACCGCATCATTAACAACCAAGAGACCCAAACGGACTGGAATCAACCGTTGCCTGAGCTGGCTCGTGAATTGAGTGAACAGGCCAATGACAACAGTTATATCGAGCAGACCTTTTTTAAGCATTTTGTGGCGGTGGATAGGGTTGAATATTTCAGCGATACCCATGATAAGCCATTCAATAAGGAGGCGCGGGCGGTTAATAAGCAGTTAACTGAAAAGTTTCATGATTTATTTGCCCAAACGGAGCATCGCTTATTAATTCAAACGCCTTATTTGGTGTTCTCTCGCAAGGCCCGAAATATGTTCAAAAAGTTACGCAAAGACCATCCCGAGATAGATTTTCAGGTGTCCACCAATTCACTGTCCTCTACCGATGCTTTTTATGTTTATGCCATCAGTTTAAAGCATAAGCGGTTTTACTTAAAAAAACTGGGCATGGAAATTTATGAATTTAAACAACGTCCGGGGATGATTGAACAGTTTTTTGCCACCCACCAAACCAATGAACACACCCGATTTGGCATGCACAGTAAATCGTTTGTGATTGATCATAAGATATCTATGATTGGCAGTCATAATTTTGATCCCCGTTCTGATGTATTGAATACTGAATCGGGCTTTATTATTTACGACCGGGAATTTGCGGCGCAACTAACGGCCAGTATTGAGCAGGATATGTTGCCTGAGAACAGCTGGTTGGTGGCGGCCAAAGAACAAATTCCATTTTTTAGCCACATCAGTGGTTTTTTTGCCAGCATTTCCAGAAAATTACCTATTTTTGATATCTGGCCGTTCCGTTATTCCACCAGTTATGAGTTGTTGCCCGGTAAAGAGCCGGTCGGTCGTGATCACCCGGATTTCTTTGAACATTATAAAGCGGTGGGAAATTTTCCCGATATTGATTTGCCCGTAAAGCAAATACAGACGATAATAATATCCGCGTTTGGTGGTTTTGCTGAACCAATTATGTAAAATATTAATATGAATAAAAAAAATATCATCATTATTTTAATTGTGGTCGCTTTGGTGGCTTTGCCTTGGTGGCGAATTAACCACAACAGTGAATTTTTTGTTGAAGGATTAATGTCACACCTCAGCCATTTGGGAGATTGGACCTATCAGGATCACAAAGCCTCCGTCAGTGGTGATATTGCCATTGAAGGGGTGCAGTTTAAACCACGTGGCTATCAGGATGTGATTCAGGTGGATTCCATCACGGTGACCGCCGATGCCCGGGATTTATTGTTTACAAAATCATCTGACTTATTGGTGAAACTACCGCCGGAATTAACGGTTAATTTTAACCATGTAAGTGTGGTGAAATCCGACAGCCATTTATTGAATAATATTTTGAAAAATAATTATTACCCAATGGTGGTGGGCTTTTTGGGTGCCTATGGTTGTGGTGAAGGGGCCGGTCCCAGTTTTTCGGTGGAACAGTGGCAAGCCATGAACAGCTTACAGCCCGTGTTTGATATTAAATTAACCTATGCTTTAGTGGATGATTATCATGTTGATTTTAATATAAATATCAACAGCCCGGATAATTGGTACAGCACTTGGTCCGGTGGTTTGACTCGACCCAGTGATGATGATCGGTTGGCTTTTCATGACACCATTGTTGACACCTTATATTACTATTACGCCGATCATGGCTTTAACAGTAAACGTAACCAATTATGTGGTCAAGACCAACAATCAACATTTGCAGCTTACCGATCAAAAAGCAGCGAGGCATTGCAGCAGGCTCTGCGTATCTTTGCCGGTGGCGAGATGTCACCAAAATTGGCCAATCAATACCAGCGTTCTCTACAAACTGATGTCGAATATAATGCCATCTTTAAATTGAAACAACCCAAATATATTTTTGAATTTGCCGGTTGGTCACAAAGTGAATTATTTAGCAACAGCGACATTGAAGCGGCTTTGGGCGAACAGGAATACCAAACCGTTGAACTGTCTAAAATTGATCATTTGGATTTAGACCTGGAAACTTTGCGACGCGATATGGAACAACGGCAAGCGGTGCTTAAAGAACGGGAAGCTGAAGCCAATAAACCCAAAGAGCTTATCCGGCGCATTAAAACCCATGTCGGCGGGCAACAGAAAAGAGAATACACCCTCAAAAATTGGTCGGATGCCATTGGTCAATCGGTGAAGATTAAAACCAAACGCGGGCGCCCAATTTTTGGTGTGTTAAAAGCCATTAATGCCGACCAGGTAACCGTATCTACGCGTTTTAAAAGTGGAGATGCCACCATCAATATATCGCGAAAAGATGTGTTATCGATTAGCATTGCCCGCTAAACCTGATCGCTGATGCAGACGCAACAATGGTTGAAGAAGCCATGGGTTTGGTGGCTATTATTGTTACTGGCGTTGCTTGTTTCGCTATCGGTGGGCTCAGTAACAGTGATTTTCGGCCAATTATTTAATTCTGACAGCATTTCTTACAGCATTGTCTGGCAACTGCGTTTACCGCGGGCTTTTAATGCCATGTTGGTCGGTGGTTGTCTGGCATTGGCCGGTTTGTTAATCCAAAATTTAGTCAAGAATCCTTTGGCGGATCCGTATTTGTTGGGCGTTTCAGGTGGAGCCGCCAGCTGTCAGTTATTGGTTATTATGCTGGGCTTAAGCCTATCGGCGGAGGCTTTGTTTTTAATTGGTTTCGCCGGGTCGTTGTTGGCCACTTTGTTGGTCCTCAAGCTGAGTTATCACGGCCGCATTAAACCCAACAAGGTAACCTTAAATGGGGTGGTGATGGCCTTTGGGTTTGCCGCCATTATTTCCTTCATGTTGTCATTGGCCGATGGTCAGCAGATTCGTTCCATGATGTTCTGGCTCATGGGTGATTTATCATTTGCCCAACCCAGTTGGCTGATGGTGGTACTGCTGGCACTTTGCTATGCTTTATTGCGGCGCCAACATTCGGCTTTGGATTTATTGGCACGGGGTGAATTATTCGCCCGCAAATCCGGGGTGCATGCAGAGCGATTGAACTTGATGGTTTTTATCATGACTGCTTTACTGACATCTATGGCGGTGGCACAAGCTGGTACCATAGGTTTTGTGGGGTTAATCATCCCTCATATTGTGCGGCTCTTGGTGGGTTATCAACACCGTCATTTATTATCTGTGACCATTTTGGCCGGGGCCTTATTTCTATTAATTGCCGATACCTTGGCTCGCACTGTATTAAGCCCGATTCAATTGCCCGTTGGAATATTCACGGCTTTAGTCGGGGTGCCGGTGTTTTTAGTATTGTCGCGGAAGATTTAATGTTATTGGCAGATCAACTTTCAGTGTCCCTGGATAATCGACCGGTGCTAACTCGGCTGAGCTGCCAGTTTCAAATGGGCGAGTTTTGGGGCATTGTTGGGCAAAATGGTGCGGGAAAATCGACCTTGTTGCAATGTATGGCAGGGCTGTTGGACCCCAGTACTGGTCAGGTCTGGGTGGATGATGAAAACATGCACCAATTAGATCCCTTGTCACGGGCGCAGAAAGTGGCATATTTAATGCAGGAACAAGAACCCTCCCTGGCCTTTACCGTACAACAAGCGGTTGAAATGGGTCGTTATCCATGGCCCGATAATCCGGAAAATCGACAAAAAATCACCCGCCAAACATTACAAGATTGTCGCATCTTGAATTTACAAGATCGCTCCATTTTACAACTGTCCGGCGGTGAGCGCCGAAAAGTGGAAATCGCCACCTGTCTGGCTCAAAACAGTGATTACTTGTTACTGGATGAACCGTTTAATCATTTGGATGTGGTTTATCAGCGATTTTTGGTCAAAAAATTACAAAGCTTAAGTCGTGAAAAAGCCGTGGTGATGGTCTGTCATGACATTGATGTGGTGACCAAATATTGCAGTCATGTGCTGATGTTGCTCGGTGATGATTGTTATCTCAGCGGAGATTCAGCTACAATGTTAAATGAGGCCAATTTGGAAGAACTGTTTAATGAATCCCACTGATACACAATTTATGGCGACGATGGCACGCCAGTGGTTAAAAGCCGGTATTATCGACCAACAGGCGGCGGCCCGCTTATTGGAAAAATCACAGGTTAAATCGACCACTGTGCACCCCTATGTGGCGATTGTCGATAATAAAATCACCCATCAAAAAACAGGAAAACCCATTACCCTGGAATTTGTGACGCAGTGGGTGGCCAAAGCCAATAATGTACCGTATCTTAAAATTGATCCCACCAAAATAAATGTTAATCAAGTAACGCAGGTGATTTCCCAGGCTTATGCCCGCCAGCATCAGATTTTACCAATTGGAATCGATAACAAAACCATCCGTATTGCGGTTGCCAACCCCACCCAAGTGGATTGGCTGAGCGACATTCAAAAAATTCACCAGCAAAAAATTGAACGGGTGCATGTTAACCCAATTGATTTACAGCGACTACAGTTCGAATTTTATGGGGTTAATCGACAGGTACAATCGGCAAAACGACGGCACCTCAATAAAACCAATGACCCGATATTGAATTTAGAGCAACTGGTTAAACTTGGGGGCAGTAAAGACATCAATGCCGATGATCAACATGTCATTGGACTGGTTGATTGGTTATTGCAGTATGCCTTTGAACAGCGCGCCAGTGACATTCATTTAGAGCCAAAACGGGATGATGCTTTGGTGCGATTTCGGGTGGATGGTAAATTAATGAAGGTTTATGATTTACCACCTTCGGTGATGTCAGCAGTGATTAGTCGGATAAAAATTTTATCACGCATTGATGTGGCAGAAAAACGACGACCGCAAGATGGCCGCATTAAAACCTTGTCGGAAAATGGTCGGGAAATTGAATTGCGGGTATCCACCATGCCCACCACCTTCGGTGAGAAATGTGTCATGCGGATATTTGATCCCGAAGCGGTGGTGGTTAATTACAGAGATTTGGGATTCAGTGAATCTGAATCTGATATTTGGGAGCGCATGATTAATCGCCCCCATGGCATTGTGTTGGTTACCGGTCCCACCGGCTCGGGTAAAACCACCACCTTGTATTCAACCCTAAAACAATTGGCGACACCGGAAGTCAATGTTTCTACGGTGGAAGATCCCATTGAGATGGTCGATGGTGTGCTCAATCAAATGCAGGTTAACCCAAAAATTGGTTTGCACTTTGCCGATGGGGTAAGGACTTTACTGCGACAAGACCCTGACATTATCATGGTTGGTGAGATTCGTGATTTAGAAACCGCAAAAATGGCTGTTCAGGCATCCCTGACCGGCCATTTGGTGCTATCAACTTTGCATACCAATGATGCTCCCTCAGCCATTAATCGATTATTGGATTTGGGCGTTCCGGATTATTTATTACGCAGTACTTTGGCCGGAATCATTGCCCAAAGACTCATTCGTCTATTGTGCCCGCATTGTAAAAAACCGCATAAAGTGGATGCTGAAAAATGGGTGTCCATGGTGCATCCCTATGATTTATCACCACCAAAACAATTATTTACTGCAGTGGGTTGTGACGAATGCCGCAATACCGGTTATCACGGTCGTACCGGGGTTTTTGAAATGATGCCAATCGACGCCGAAATCAGAAAAAACATTAAAAGAGACACCCCGTCAGAAATCATAACAAAAATCGCTTATGGGCAAGGCATGCTCCCATTAAGGGTCGCGATTGCGGAACTATTAAAAGCCGGTAAGACTTCTCTGGAAGAAGCGATTAGGCTGGCACCACCGAATATGGATTGAATTTACTGTTAAGCCACCACATCTATATTGAATGAAAAACAAATTCCTCATTATTCAAACCGGCGATCCGGTTCCTTTGTCGGCACCCAATGGCGAATTATTTGCCGATTGGTTTATTGATGGTATGCAAGTTAGCCGTAATATTGTCGATGTGGTTAATGTTCATAAACGCGAAACGTTGCCCAGCATTGACCATGCTGTTAAAACCTATGCCGGTATTTTAATCACCGGCTCCAAAGCCATGGTTACCGAAAGTGATGATTGGGTGTTGAAAACCCAATCATGGTTGCGGCAAACAATGCCCCATAAAATTCCTGTATTAGGCATTTGCTTCGGGCATCAATTGTTGGCTGATATGCTCGGCGGTGAGGTGGCTTATAATCCCAAAGGCCGTCGCATGGGTTTGAGTCGATGTACCCTCAGCGCGGAAGCCGCCACGGATCCTCTATTTCAAATTCTGCCACAACCTAAATTTGATGTGCTGCTATCACATTCACAAACTGTCATTAGTCCACCACCGAAGAGTATGGTTTTTGGCCACACCGAAGCCGACGCCAATCATCTATTCCGTTATCAGGATTTTATCTGGGGCGTACAGTATCACCCTGAATGGAATGCTGATATTACGGCGGGTTACATCAAACAACGCAGTGATGATTTAAAAGCGGAAGGTTTGCAACCGGATCTTTTATTGGCAGAACTAAAGGATTGTCCTGAAGCGAAAAAAGTGTTGTCTCAATTTGTAAAAATAACCTCAAATGCTTAACCCGAATATTCCATTTTTACATGAAATATTCGGGTTAAAGTTTGAAGGCTTGTTTCATGGCTTCAGCAAGTTCGGGTTGACCATTTTCTTGTAAAGCAATAATGACATTTTTTCGGTCAATAGCAGAGCGGTCTTGACTGAGTTTAAATTGACAGCGCATGTCATGTATATCAATTTTAAGGGCAACAATGGCCGATAACATGGCCGGATTGTAGTCATTAACCCAGCTTAAACCGAGTGACTTTTGGTGTAACTCTGAGAGTTCATCCACAATCTTTTGGGTGATTTTCTCCGATGTATCTATGTGACAAGTACCTGTGACATGAACGGCTTGATAATTCCATGTAGGTACCCCGGTTTTTTCATACCAATCCGGTGAAATATAACCATGCGTACCGGAGAAAACTACGGTAATGCGAGAATTAGTCAGCTGATTTAAATCAGGATTATTTTTAGCCAGATGACCCCACAGACAATGCTGTTCGGCATCATATAACAACGGCATGTGATTAACGATGGGAAAAGTATCGCCGGCACACACCACTTGCGCAAAAGGGTACTGCTGCATAAACGCGGCGATAATGGCTTTGTCCTTGATCTCATAGTCAGATGGAATATGCATACTTTATCCATACCCTCTGCTATACACTGCAGCTTGGTGTCAGGTTTTCACGGGCACTGTGAATGACCTGGAAACCTGAACGCAACAGATATAAAGCCAATAAGGTCGCGACCAGTAAATCAGGCCAGCCTGATTGTGTAAACCACACCAATGCGGCAGCCACAAACACCGATAGATTAGCAACTATGTCATTGCGTGAGCACGCCCAAACTGACGACATATTCACATCTTCATGGCGGTGTTGACTGAGAAGCAATAAGCACAAAGCGTTGGCACCTAAAGCAATCAGACTAAACAAACCCATCAATTCGAAAATTGGCACAGCCGGATTAAATAATTTATAACCAACCTGGCCCAACACCAATAAACCGCCCAATAAAATCAAACAGCCTTTAAAAACAGCCACTTTGGCTTTGATCGTATTGGACCGACTGACTGCATATAAACTCACCGCATAGGTAATGGCATCACCTAAATTGTCAAAAGCATCAGCAAATAAAGCCGAAGAGGCAGCCAGCCAGGAGGCCACAATAATCACCGCAAACATCAAAGCATTGATGATTAATACATAGATTAAAGTACGTTTTTGGCGGTAATCTTGTGCCGATAAAACCGATTCTTGTTCGCAACAGCCCATGTTAATTATACAAATTAATTAGGTGTCAATTATAACAAGCAGGTATGGGGTAATTAAATGACAACTTCAATAAAAGGATAAAAAGCCATAAGGAAAAATGAAACATGTCAGCCATTGGTGCACGACAGCGCATC
>QQUO01000036.1 GCA_008501575.1 Pseudomonadota bacterium | reverse complement strand
TTTCTTTGAATACTGTTATTGTACTTCTGTTAAGTCTGAATTCAAATCCACACCGCTGTTATTGAAATTAATAACAGCGGTGGCAGGTCTATTTTTTCAAATGCCGGTATTTAATACGCTCGGGTTGGGAAGATTTACCATGGCGGTTTTTGTAATCTTGCTCATATTCGGTGTAATTACCCTCAAAAAACTCCACTTGTGAGTTGTTTTCAAAGGCCAGAATATGGGTGGCAACACGGTCTAAAAACCAACGGTCATGAGAAATAATCATGGCCGAACCGGCAAAGTTTAAAATGGCTTCCTCTAAAGCCCGCAGGGTTTCCACATCCAAATCATTGGTGGGCTCATCAAGCATTAAAACATTGCCCCCAATTTTTAATACTTTAGCCAGTTGTAAACGATTACGTTCACCACCGGACAGGTGTTTTACCTGCTTTTGCTGATCGGCACCTTTAAAATTAAAACGTGATAACCAGGCCCGTGCCGGTACCGAATAATTGCCGACCTTAATCACTTCCTCGCCATCGGCCACTTCTTGCCAGAGTTGTTTGTCGGAGCCTAAATCCTCTCTACTTTGTGACACATAAGCCAGTTCCACCGTTGGGCCGACAGTGATGGTGCCTTCATCCGGTTGTTCAGTGCCATTAATCATTTTAAATAAAGTGGTTTTACCGGCACCGTTGGGTCCAATGATTCCGACGATGGCACCCTGGGGTACTTTAAATGACAGGTCTTCGATTAAATACTTATCACCAAATGCCTTGCTGACATTATTAAATTCAATCACCGATTCACCCAAACGTGGTCCCGGCGGGATATAAATTTGGTTGGTTTCGTTGCGTTTTTGAAAATCTTTGGATTGCAGTTCTTCAAACTGGCGTAATCGGGCTTTGGATTTGGCACGACGGCCTTTGGGGTTGGTGCGCACCCACTCCAATTCATGTTTGATGGTTTTCATGTGCGCTTGTTCTTGTTTGGATTCTTGTTCCAGGCGTTTTTCCTTTTGTTCCAGCCAGGAACTGTAGTTACCTTTCCAGGGAATCCCGTGACCCCGATCAAGTTCCAAAATCCACTCGGCGGCATTGTCTAAAAAGTAACGGTCATGGGTCACCGCCACAATGGTGCCCTTAAAGTCATGCAGATAGCGCTCCAGCCAAGCCACGGTTTCAGCATCTAAATGGTTGGTGGGCTCATCCAATAACAGCATATCGGGAGAAGATAACAGGAGTTTGCATAATGCCACCCGACGTTTTTCGCCACCGGAGAGGTTTTTTACCACGGCATCCCAGGGTGGCAGACGCAAGGCTTCGGCAGCCATATTCATGGTGCGATCAAGATCCCAACCATCAGCGGCATCAATTTGCTCTTGAAGTTCTGCCTGCCGTGCCAACAAGTCATTCATTTCATCATCGCTCATGGGTTCTGCGAATTTGGCACTGATGTCATCAAACTCGGTGAGCAATGATTTGACCTCACCCATGCCCGCTTCAACATTTTCGCGTACGGTTTTATCTTCTTCCAGTTGTGGTTCTTGTGATAAATAACCAATGTTAATGCCGGGTTGGGCTCTGGCTTCGCCGCTGTATTCTTGATCAATGCCGGCCATAATCCGTAACACTGTTGATTTACCGGAGCCATTTAAGCCCAAGACACCAATTTTTGCGCCGGGGAAAAAGGACAAAGAAATGTCTTTAATAATCTCACGATTGGGTGGTACTGTTTTACTCACGCCCATCATGGTGTAAATATATTCTGCCATTGTTTATCGGTCTAAAAAAAACGTCTATGTTACTGCAATTGGAGCTTAATGTCCTGTGATAGAATGGGAATTTTTTAAACCTTAATGCGAGCTAAATTACCTGTACAAGTGTTGTTTTTGTTAGGGCCCATTTGTTACTTGTTTTGGTCGCATTGGACAGTCCTTAATGGTCACATTCTCAGTGATTCATTTTCTCATCTTTATAACTGTTATCAATGGTCCCAAAATCATGAAATGATGTCTCGATTGGGACGCTTGTTTTATCAAAGTATCAATGAAACCGGCGGGGCAGACATGTACCGACCCCTGGCCATTGTTTCCTATTGCGTCGATTATAGCCTCTGGGGTGTAAATCCGTTTGCCCATAAGTTCATCCAGTTGCTGTTTCACATCTTAAACGGTCTTTTGTTATTTTCTATATTGGTAAAGCTGTGTCGTGAATACCGCCTTGACTTGGTTTTTGCAACGATGGTGGCAACCCTTTATTTGATTTTCCCGGTTACCCCAGAAGTCAGCGCATGGGTGGCCACTCGTGCCGATTCATTGGTTCAGTTTTTTATGTTGGCCGCACTTTATGCCGCATGGCGAAAACAGCTATTTTGGGCCTGTTTGTGGCTTATATTGGCATTATTGAGTAAAGAGTCGGCCATTATGATTGTGCCGATGTTGGTGAGTATAGCTTGGTTTGGTCAGACCAGGAACCCAAAACTAAAACACCGAATTATAGAAACCATCAACCGGGCCTG
>QQUO01000195.1 GCA_008501575.1 Pseudomonadota bacterium | reverse complement strand
GTGACTGGCCATATTCATTATTTTTAAAATTTGTCGCAGGTGGGTTTTATGAAAAGGATTGGCGTGATTTTGTACAACAGACCGAGCACCATTAATTGGTGGGCAGAGCCCACCCTACACGCGATAACGAACCCTAAGGCTTCACATAATCCAGCGGGTTCACCGGTTGGCCGTTTTTGCGGATTTCGAAGTGGAGGTTGTTGACATTGGTGCCGCTGGAGCCGAGTTGGGCGATGACATCGCCGCGTTTGACTTGTTGGCCTTCTTTGACGTGGCGTTTTTTATTGTGGCCGTAGGCGCTTAAAAAACTGTCGTTGTGTTTAATAATAATGAGTTCGCCATAGCCCAAGAGGCCGTCACCACTGTACACCACCACACCGGCTTCCGTGGCTTTGACATCCTGGCCTTCCTGACCACGGATTGAAATACCTTTGCGGGCCGGGTTACTGCCGGAAAAGGTGGTTCTGATTTTGCCTTCGGTTGGCCACAGCCAGTTTAACTTTCCTGATTGCGGTAAGTTAACCACCGGTTTGGTTTTCGCCGGTTGTTGGCTGACAGTCACCGTGGTTTTCTGTTGCGGTGTTTCGGTTGGTGGATTCTGACTGGTTGTGCTGTTGTTGCGGTTAATCGGTTTGGGTTCTGTTTGTGCTGTTATGGCGGGTTGTTGCGCAATGGCTCGAGTGCTTGCTTTGTTTTGTTGAGCTTCTGGTTTTTGCTGGTGATTGGCTGCCGGTTTAAGCCTGAGGCGTTGATTGGGGCGAATAATATAGGGTGGTTTAATGTTGTTAATGGCGGCTAATTGGCGGTAATCAATGTCATAACGAAAACCGATGGCATACAAGGAGTCACCTTTTTGGACCCGATAGTAAAGTGGTGTTGGCGTCAATTTACGGTGTTTTAAAGATTGGGCTTGGCGGCTTTGCTGTCGGGTATTAATTTCATCGACCCGGGCCGGTGGGCGTGAGGCACAGGCGGATAACAGCAGCAGAATAATGATGGGCCACCACAGTTTAGCCATTTAACGCTCCACACCTTCCAGCAGAGGCACAAATATAACATCCCCCAAATCTTCAAACACCGGACCCTTTTGACCGACGCTGATTTTTTGTAAGGTTTGTCTGGCTTTACCACCCACGGGGACAATCATAAAGCCGTCGGGTGCTAACTGATCCAATAAGTCCAGCGGCGGCTCGGGTGGGGCTGCGGTGATAATTATGACATCAAAAGGTGCTTCTGATGGCCACCCCAAATAACCGTCATCGGTTTTGCAGCGGATGTTTTGGTAGCCCAGGTTAATAAACCGGCGCCGGGCGATTCGTGTTAATTTATCAATGCGCTCAATGCTGAATACTTGTGGCACCAAGCGACTAAGTATCGCTGCCTGGTATCCTGAACCGGTACCCAATTCTAATATTTTTTCGGGATGTGGATGGGTCATCACTTCGGCGGTCATGCGCGCCACTATATAGGGCTGGGAAATGGTTTGTGAAAACTTAATCGGTAAGGCGGTGTCTTCATAAGCCCGATGGGCCAAAGCTTCATCCACAAACACATGTCGGGGGACTTCGTTCATGGCCTGTAAAACCTGCTCATTAGTGATGCCGCCTTGACGTAAACGGTCAATCATACGTTGTCGTGTGCGCTGCGAAGTCATACCAATACCCGGTGCATTCATAGATCTTTAAGCCATTGATTTAAGGTTGTCATAAAGTCATGTCGGGTCATATCAATTTGTAACGGGGTCACTGATACATAACCATTATTAACTGCGTGAAAGTCGGTGCCTTCACCGGCATCGGCTTCTGAGCCGGCCGGGCCAATCCAATACATGGTGGAGCCGCGTGGGTCAGTGATGGGTAAGGCATTTTCTGCTTTGTGGCGGTTACCTAAGCGCGTTACTTTGAAGCCTTTGATGTCTTCAATGGGTAAATTCGGGACATTAACATTGAGTATGGTGTCTTTGGGTAAGGGGTTAACTTCAAGGTGTTCCAACAGTTGGCGTAAATAATGGGCCACCGTTTTATAATCCCGTTTGCGATGGCTGTCTTTACAGGAATCCATAACAATGGATACCGCAATCGCCGGTAAGCCCAAGTATCGGCCTTCAATGGCGGCCGCAACGGTACCGGAATACAACACATCATCCCCTAAGTTGGCGGCGTCATTGATACCGGAGATCACCATATCTGGTTCATAATCCAACACACCGGTAACCGCCAGGTGGACACAATCGGTGGGTGTGCCATGCACACTGAAGGCATCATCGCCAATCTGGTCAACCCGAATGGGACGATCCAGAGTCAGTGAATTACTGGCTCCGGAGCGGTCACGATTGGGGGCAAAAATGACCACATCGCCCAATTCTCTAAGCATGGTTGCCAGTGTGTTAATGCCGCGGGCATTGATACCGTCATCGTTGCTGACTAAAAATTTCATGGATTAAATGATTCTGTAAATTCACTATTATAATAACTTGCCAGTGAAATAAGCAGGTTACCGAGAATTTCTCATGATTGACCTAATAAAACAG